>NZ_JAAROG010000030.1:0-42357 GCF_023093515.1 Aeromonas genomosp. paramedia | reverse complement strand
CGACTTGGTTTTCTGCGTTGCCGCTTGCCCTGTCGATGGAGGCGCATTATAGGGAGCTGAAACTTTCTGGCAAGCCCATTTTTGCAAAAAGTGGCAATAAATCTTCAAAAATAGGCCTTTCTCTAGTTATTCATAGCCAACCACAGCTTTTGTACAAACTTATCCACAGAAACGGGCTCGGGATTGCTAGAATGGCCAGAAAATTGAGGAGGCCAAGATGGACTTGCGACTGAGATCCTATAAAGGAAAACGCCCGCAACTGGGCAAACGGGTATATGTGGACCCCTGCGCCACCCTGGTGGGAGACATAGTGCTCGGCGACGATGCCAGCATCTGGCCCCTGGTGGCGGCACGGGGGGATGTGAACCATATCCGTATCGGCGCCCGCAGCAATGTGCAGGACGGCACCGTTCTGCACCTCAGCCGCAGGAGCGCCGCGAATCCCGATGGTTATCCCCTGCTGATCGGGGAAGACGTCACTGTGGGCCACAAAGCCATGCTGCACGGTTGCACCATAGGCAACCGGGTACTGGTCGGCATGGGGGCCATACTGCTGGATGGGGTGGTCGTCGAGGATGATGTGATGATAGGCGCCGGCTCTCTGGTACCACCGGGCAAGCGGCTCGCATCCGGCTTCCTCTATATGGGGAACCCGGTCAAGCAGGCACGGCCGCTCAAGCCAGCAGAGATTGCCTTTCTAAAGACCTCGGCCGACAACTATGTCCTGCTCAAGGATGAGTATCTGTAAGAGGCTTGAGGCAGACAGATAACAAAAACAAGAAGCCCGGCATGCGCCGGGCTTCTCTGCTTATATAGCTAGCCAATCACTGTGATCGGGATCAGTGGGCCTGATCCCAGTTGTCGCCGGTCCCGGCTTCCACCACCAGCGGCACGTGCAGCTCGGCCGCCGCGGACATCTTCTCCTTGATGAGGGCGATGTACTCCTCCAGCTTCTCCTCGCGGATCTCGAACACCAGTTCATCGTGAACCTGCATCAGCATGTGGATGGAGCCATCGGTAATGCCCCGGATCCAGCCATCGACGGCGATCATGGCGCGCTTGATGATGTCGGCGGCCGTGCCCTGCATGGGGGCGTTGATCGCCGCCCGCTCCGCCGCCTTGCGCAGACCGGCGTTGCGGGACTTGATGTCCGGCAGGTAGAGGCGACGACCGAACAGGGTCTCGACATAGCCCTGGGCTTCCGCCTGCTGGCGGGTGCGCTCCATGTACTCCAGCACGCCCGGATAGCGCTCGAAGTAGAGATCCATGTACTTCTGCGCCTCGGCACGGCCGATCCCCAGCTGCTTGGCCAGACCGAAGGCACTCATGCCATAGATGAGGCCGAAGTTGATCGCCTTGGCGCTGCGGCGCATGTCGGTGGTCACCGCCTCGAGTGCCACACCGAACACCTCGGCGGCGGTCGCCTTGTGGATGTCCTTGCCCTCGGCAAAGGCGGTCAGCAAGCCCTGGTCACCGGAGAGGTGCGCCATGATGCGCAGCTCGATCTGGGAGTAATCCGCCGCCACCAGCTTGTAGCCGGCGCTCGGGATGAAGGCCTGCCGGATCCGGCGCCCCTGCTCGTTGCGCACCGGGATGTTCTGCAGGTTGGGATCGGTGGAGGAGAGCCGGCCGGTCGCCGCCACCGCCTGATGGTAGGAGGTGTGTACCCGCCCGGTCTGGGGCTTGATCATCAGCGGCAGCTTGTCGGTATAGGTGGACTTGAGCTTGGCCAGACCGCGGTGCTCCATCAGCAGGCGCGGCAGATCATAGGTCTCCGCCAATTCCGCCAGCACCTCTTCGGCGGTGGACGGGGCCCCCTTGGGGGTCTTCTTGAGGATGGGCAGCCCCAGCTTGACGAACAGTATCTCGCCGAGCTGCTTGGGCGAGGAGAGGTTGAACTCCTGCCCGGCCAGCTCGTGCGCTTCCCGCTCCAGCTCCGCCAGACGTACTTCGATCTCCTGGCTCTGCTGGTGCAGCAATTTGGGATCTATAGTGGTCCCGAGCAGTTCCATCCGTGCCAGCACCGGCAGCAGGGGCAGTTCGATCTCGGTGAACACCTTGGCCAGCTCAGGCTGTTTGCTCAGTTCGCCCCACAGGGTCTGGTGCAGACGCAGGGTGATGTCGGCATCTTCCGCCGCATAGGGCGCGGCCTGCTCCAGTTCGATCTGGTTGAAGGTGAGCTGCTTGGCCCCCTTGCCGGCGATGTCCTCGAAGGAGATGGTCTCGACCCCGAGGTACTTGCTGGCCAGGGAGTCCATGTCGTGGCGGCTGGCGGTGGAGTTGAGCACATAGGATTCGAGCATGGTGTCGAAGGCGATGCCCTGCAGATCGATGCCGTGATTCTGCAGCACATTGCGATCGTACTTGAGGTTCTGGCCCACCTTGAGGCGGGTCGGATCTTCCAGCAGCGGCTTGAGCTTGCCCAGCACCTGCTGTTCGGTCAGCTGGGTTGGCGCCCCCAGATAGTCGTGGCCGAAGGGAACATAGGCCGCCTTGCCCGGCTCGATGGCGAACGACACGCCGACCACTCTCGCCTCCATGTAGTCGAGACTGGTGGTCTCGGTGTCGAAGGCAAACAGTGGTGCCGCCTGCAACTGTGCCAGCCAGCCGTCGAACTCGGCCTCCTCCAGAATGCAGCTGTAGTCGGTCTCGATGGCGGCAGCGGGAGCAGCAGCGTCATCAGCGGCCTCTTCCTGTCCGGCGCTCTCTTCGCCACCGGACTCCAGCTCCTTGATGAGGTTGCGCAGCTCGTACTCCCGGTAGACCGCCAGCAGGGACTCCTTATCGATCGGGCCCAGCAGCAGCTCTTCGAGACTCTGCTCCAGCTCGACGTCGGTCTTGATGGTCGCCAGCTGGTAGGAGAGGCGAACCTGATCCTCCTGCTCGCGGAATTTGTCGGCAAACGTCTTGGAGCCACGGAAGCCGAGGGCGGCGACCTTGTCGAGGTTGGCGGCGATCTGATCGATGCTGCCTATCCCCTGCAACAGCGCCTGGGCCGTCTTCTCGCCCACCCCTGCCATGCCGGGAATGTTGTCCACCTTGTCCCCCATCAGGGCCAGGTAGTCGATGATGAGCTCGGGGGGCACGCCGAACTTCTCGATCACCCCTTCCCGATCGGTCTTCACATCCTTCATGGTATCGATCAGGGTGACATGGTCGGAGACCAGCTGCGCCATGTCCTTGTCGCCTGTGCTGATGAGCACGGGCAGTTGCTTCTCGGTCGCCTGGCGGGCGAGCGTGCCGATCACGTCGTCGGCCTCGACCCCTTCGACCATCAGGAAGGGGAAGCCCATCGCCTTGATCATCTGATGGATGGGGGCAACCTGGCTGCGCAGATCGTCCGGCATGCTGGCGCGGGTCGCCTTGTACTCGGGGTAGATGTCGTCACGGAAGGTCTTGCCCTTGGCGTCGAACACCACGGCCACATGGCAGTCGGGGTATTGCTTGCGCAGGCTGCGCATCATGTTGGCCATCACCCGGACGGCGCCGCTTGGCAAACCGGTCGATGTGCGCAGATCGGCCTGCTGGGAGGCGAAGAAGGCGCGGTAAAGATATGAAGAGCCGTCGACCAAGATAAGGGGATTGCTAGGGGCCATGAAATCGTCCTGCCAGGAATAAACAGTCGCTAGGATGCCACAGGGCCCGCGGCACACCAAGGGGCTGACCCCCTCCCATTGGTGCCACGAACCGCCCCATGACCTGTGGATAACTCTGTGCTCAAAAATGGACTCATGGCTGTACCATGGTGGCAAAGTTGTGGATTAAAAACAAAAAACACATATAAAACAGCGCATTGAGATCGTAAAAACAAACCATGACGCCTTCATCATGATCTCGATCAATGTGGAAAAAAATTCAAGGGGGTCAACGAGGCAGGATCCAAAACGAAACAATCCTAGCACAGCAAGATGACTTGACCAGTGGAGGCCGAACGATAACCATACAAAAGTACAACAATCTACCCTGGCTCACATTTTCAACAACGAGGAGTCTGCCATGAAAAAAGTGGCCGTGATCTTGAGTGGCTGTGGCGTGTTTGATGGCGCCGAGATCCATGAAGCCGTCATCAGCCTGCTGGCTCTGGCCCGTCAGGGCGCCACCGTCCAGTGCTTCGCGCCCGACGTGCCTCAATTGCATGTCATCAACCACCTGACCGGCGAGGTGAGCGAGGGGGAGAGCCGCAACGTCCTGGTCGAGGCTGCCCGCATCTGCCGCGGCCAGATCCGGAATGTGGCCGAGCTGGATGCGGCCGATTTCGATGCCTTGCTGGTGCCCGGCGGCTTTGGCGCCGCCAAGAATCTGTGCGACTTCGCCGTCCAGGGCGCCAACTGCCAGATCCAGCCCGATGTGCTGAAAGCCTGCCAGAGCTTTGCCGAAGCCCGTAAACCGGCGGCCTATATCTGCATAGCACCGGCCATGATACCCCTCATCTATGGCGCCGGCACCCTGGCCACCATAGGCCATGACGAGGGCGCCGCCAATGCCATCGAGGCCATGGGGGGCAGCCATCTCAACTGCCCGGTCAGCGAGTTCGTGGTGGATCAGGAACACAAGGTGATCTCGACTCCGGCCTACATGCTGGCACAGAACATCGTCGAGGCCGCCGACGGCATCGAGAAGACGGTCAGGCAGTTGCTGGCCCTGTGATCCCCTCCCCTGCCAAAACAAGCGGGCCGCTCAAGGAGCGGCCCGCTTTCATTCCAGTCAGTCAAGACGGGATCAGATGGCATCGCCCATCTGGTCCATCTTGCCCAGCAGGGCGCGCAGACGCTCTTGCCAGGCAACGTGTTCGTTGCGCAGCTGATGGTTCTCGTCTTGCAGCTTGTTGTTCTGCTCTTTCAGCTCGTCCAGCTCCATTTTCAGCAGGGAGATGTTGTCGACGGCGGATTGTACTTTGGATTCGAGTTGCTCAAGGACTTCTAGTGACATATGCATACCTGTATGTTCAATTGCGATGCCCCACAGGGGGCGATTCAAGCGCGTGAAGCCAGCATACCCTGATGCGCTCGGCACAAACAAGCCAGCGCGTTGCAAAATGCGCCCTCCGTGCCGGTATTGCTTAAATATGCGTCGGTTTTTCTCGCAGGCAGCAGGAACCGCGATCCGGGACGCTCGCCGCGGCGTCACGGCCCCTGCTAACAGCCTCCTCTCCCGCCGCCGGCATCAGCCGTGCAGGGCGATGAAGCCCCCCATCAACAGACAGGCCACCCCGTACATCAGCAGCCCGTAGAGCAGGTTCCAGCGCAGCAGCAGCCCGGCGCTCAGGTTGTAGCGGGAGGCCAGCGCCAGGTTGGAGCCGGAGAGCGGGCTGGTGCCGGTGGCGAGCCCCCACCCCAGCAGGAAGCACATGCCGAGCAGACTGGGATCCGGTGACAGCGGCCACAGCAAGGGGGCCACCCCCGAGATGCTGATGAGGGGGTGCACACCTATGATGGCGACCAGGAAGATGAGCAGCAGGGTGAGGGATGCCTCAAGCCAGCCGAAGTGGTTGAACAGCGGCAGGCCGTGACCCGCACCGAAGTCGATGACAGAGAGGGCACTGTTGATGCCGGCAGCCAGCAGGCCAGCCCCGAGAAACAGCACCAGCTGGCCGCCTATGGCGGGGAAACGCTCCACCACCTGCCGCTTGAGGGCCGCCCCGCGCCCCTGGCTTGGCATGAAGAGCAGCGCCAGCAAGGGGGCCACCAGCGCGATCACCGCCAGGATGCTGAGCCCGGGCCAGAGCCGGTGGATCAGCAGCACCAGCAGCGCCAGGGTCACCGGCAACCCCAGGGTCTGCAGCCTCAGGGGATAACCTGCAAAGTCCGCCACCCCGAGCCGCTCCACCTGCCAGGCCGTCAGACCCATGGCCAGCAGGGCGGCAAGGATGCCAAACGGCAAAATCTGGGAGAGCTGCAGGCCGGGGGCGTAAGTGAGCGCCACCGCCATGGCGACGAAGAAGGGGGACCAGAAGGCCGCGGCGCAGAAGATCCGGCTCAGCACCATGACCTGGCGCCGTTCAAGGGTACCATTGCGCTCCAGCCGATCGCCGATGATGAAGAGCACCGAGAGGTTGATGACGGCACCGAGCAGATTGAGGCTGGCCATGGTGCTCCACAACCCCTTGCGCCCGGACCAGGAGGCGGTGCCGGTCAGCAGACCCGAGGTGGCGAGGTTGAGGGTGCTGACGGCGGCAAACATGGTGAGCATGTTGATGTTGGGCAGCAGCCAGTCTCCGGGGCTGAGGCTGGCGCCGCGCCACCAGGAGAAGAGCAGCAGCAGCAACGCCGCCCCGTAGAGCGCCAGCGCCTGACGACGGGCGGCGCCCACCAGCCAGGGCCAGGTGAGCAGGGAGGCGGCCCAGGCCGCGACAGCGGCCGGCCAGGGGGAGAATCCCAGATAGAGGTGCAGCAGGTTGAGCAGCCACATCCCCAGGATCAGATAGCCTGACCAGCGCTTGACCATACAGCGGCCTCGGTCAGGGGATCAGAGACACTGATCCATGTCCAGGGAGGGTTTGTCGCACTCGGGTCGGCCCACTATCTTGGCGGGCACGCCGGCGACCGTGGTGTGGGGTGGCACCGGATTGATCACCACGCTGCCGGCCCCTATCTTGGCGCCGACCCCCACTTCGATGTTGCCGAGCACCTTGGCGCCCGCCCCTATCATCACCCCTTCCCGGATCTTGGGATGACGGTCGCCACTCTCCTTGCCGGTGCCTCCCAGGGTCACGCTCTGCAGGATGGAGACGTCGTTCTCGATCACTGCGGTCTCACCGACCACTATGCCGGTGGCGTGGTCAAACATGATGCCCTTGCCGATCCGCGCGGCCGGGTGCACGTCGACCCCGAACACCACGGAAATCTGGTTTTGCAGGTAGAGCGCCAGCGAGCGACGCCCCTGGCGCCACAGCCAGTTGGCAACCCGGTAGCCCTGGAGGGCATGGAACCCCTTGAGGTAGAGCAGCGGCGTCGAGAAGAGGTCGACGGCGGGATCCCTGTCCTGCACCGCGCAGATGTCGGCGGCCACCGCGGCCAGTAACTCGGGTTCGCTGCGCAGGGCCAGCTCGATCACTTCCCGCAGGGCGATGGCCGGCATGGTGGTGCTGTCGAGCTTGTTGGCGAGCTGGAAGCTCAGCGCCGAGCGCAGATCGCTGTGGTTGAGAATGGTGGAGTGAAAGAAGCTGGCCAGCATGGGCTCCTGGGCCGCCATGCTCTGCGCTTCCTGCTGAATTTTTTGCCACGTCTGGGCAACCAGATCATCCATGTTGCAGCCTACTGTTGTTCAGGGTGAGTGCCTTGTTGTTCTTTTGTCAGCACCGAGATGGGGTCCATGTGGATGATCACATCCATCCGCTCAAAGGACTGGCGGACCGCCAGTTCAGCCTCGTCGGCTATCTGATGGGCCTTGACCAGGGGGAGCTGATCGTCAAGCTCCAGATGCAACTGCACGAAGCGGGTCGGTCCGGATTGACGGGTGCGCAGATCATGTACGCCATGCACCCCCTCTACGGCACAGCAGAGCGCCATTATTCTCGCTTGTTCTTCCTCTGGCAACTGACGATCGAGCAGGGCCTGTACCGATTCGTAGCCGATCTGGACGGCTCCCCACACCAGGAACAGACCGATCAGGATGGCGAACAGGCCATCGGCCCAGTACCACCCCTGCCCCGCCAGCACCAGCGCCACCAGGACACCGGCGTTGAGCAGCAAGTCCGAGCGGTAGTGCAGCATGTCGGCCTTGATGGCCACGCTGTTGGTCTTGCGAATGACCAGGCTCTGGAAGCTGACCAGCAGCAGGGTCAGCAGGATGGAGCCGGCACTGACCCAGATCCCGGCCTCGAGCCGCACCACGGGAACCTGGTTCAGCATCGACGAGATGCCGTGCATCATCAGCAGCAGGGCAGAGCCCGAGATGAAGGCCGACTGGATCAGACCCGCCAGGGACTCCGCCTTGCCGTGGCCGAAGCGGTGCTCCTCATCGGCCGGCGCCAGCGCGTAGCGAATGGCCAGCAGGTTGATGATGGAGGCGCTCACATCCATGAAGGAGTCGGTGAGGGATGCCAGCAGGCTGGAAGAGTCCGTCATCAACCAGGCGATCAGCTTGCCCAGGATCAGCAGGGTGGCGGTGACGACCGCCGCCGTGCTGGCGAGGGTGACCCAGCGGGAATAGTGTTGGTGGCTCAAAACCGGCTTTCCTCTGACGCGTAAAAACCTATTATACCCTGACCCGAACGTCAGTTTGGCGCGCAAAATCAACGGAGTGACCCCGAATGAACAAAATACTCCTGGTCGACGACGATCTCGAACTGACCCAGCTGCTCACCGAAATCCTGACCCTGGAAGGGTTTGACGTCACCGTCGCCGAGGATGGGGAGGAGGGGCTGCTGCGGCTGGCAGAGCAGGCATTCGATCTGGTGCTGCTGGACGTCATGATGCCCAGACTCAACGGGTTCGCCATGCTGACCAGGCTGCGCAAGACCCACGACACTCCAGTGCTGATGCTGACCGCCCGGGGCGACAGCCAGGACAGGGTCAACGGGCTCGAAGCGGGGGCCGATGACTATCTGGCCAAGCCCTTCGACGACAGAGAGCTGCTGGCGCGGGTGCGCGCCATCTTGCGCCGCACCCAGCATCCCTCCCCCCAGCGCGGCGCATCCGACGAGCTGCGCTTCATGGATCTGGTGCTGCAACCCGGCCTGCAGCAGGCCCGCTGCGACGATCAGCTGCTGGAGCTCACCGCCACCGAGTTCGGCCTGCTGGAGTGCCTGCTGCGCAGCCCGGGCCAGATCGTCAGCAAGAACCTGTTGTCAGAGCAGGTGCTTGGCAAGAAGCTCGAGCCCTTCGATCGGGCCATCGACATGCACCTGAGCAACCTGCGCAAGAAGCTGCCTGAGCGCAGCGATGGCCAGCCCCGCTTCAAGACGGTGCGTGGCCGAGGCTACCTCTGGCTGGAGCAGGCATGAAAACGGCCCGCACCTTCAATGGCCTCTCCACCCAGATATTTCTCTGGTTCTGGTTCATGCTGCTGCTCGTGCTGGCCGCCGTGGTGACACTGCCCACCCTGGATCCCCGCAACACCATACCCCTGCCCGAGCACGAGATGGCCAGGATGAACAACAACCTGCGGGCACTGCAGGCCGGTGCCGATCCGCACCAGGATTTCGATCTGCAGCAGGCCATCACGACGGCCGGACTGTTGCCGGTGGACAACGTCTACCTGCGCGATGCCAAGGGCCAGATGCAATCCACCACCCGGCTGAGCAAGTTCGTGATCCGCTTCATGCTGGATGCCGACGACCCGGCCAGGCCCATGCTGGGCAGCGAGCACCAGCGGGCCATCGCCGGCCCCTTCCTGATGCAGCACCACGGCCAGAGCTATCACGTCTACTTCGGGCTCAACGTCGAGAACTCCTATCTGTTCCTGTTCATCCAGATCCTGGATCACCCCATCCAGATCCTGGGCATCGCCATGCTGGTCAGCACCCCCCTCTGCCTGCTGCTGGCCTGGCGGCTGACCCGCCCCATACTGCAGTTGCAGCAGTCGGTCTCCCAGCTGGCGCAGGGCAAGCTGGAGACGCGGATCCCCAACCTGGGACGACGGGACGAGATAGGTCAGCTGGCGGATCATGTCAGCCACATGGTGGACACTCTCAAGCGCATGATCCAGAAGCAGAAACAGTTGCTGTCAGACATCTCCCACGAGCTGCGCAGCCCCCTCACCCGCATTCAGCTGGCGCAGGCCTTGATCCGCCGCAAGCAGGGGGACAGCTCGGAGCTGGCGCGGATCGAGAGCGAAATAGCCAGGCTCGACAAGCTGATCGGGGATCTGCTGGATCTGTCCCGGGTCCAGCAGCACGTGGAGGCCCCGGTGACCCTGCCGCTGGCGGATCTGCTGGAGCCCATACTGGACGACGCCATGTTCGAGGCCAACCAGAACGGCAAACAGCTCAGGCTGCCACCGCTGCCGACCGAGTCGCTGCGGATGTGGCCCGAGCTGCTGGCGAGGGCCCTGGAGAACCCGCTGCGCAATGCGCTCAAATATGCCCGCGAGTTCATCAAGGTGGATTGGTATCAGGAGGGACGGGAGTGGGTGATGACCATCAGGGATGACGGCCCCGGCGTGCCGGTGGAGCAGCAGCCCATGCTGTTCCTGCCCTTCTTCCGGGTGGACGATGCCCGCAACGCCAAGACAGGGGGCACCGGTCTCGGTCTCGCCATCGCCGCCGAGGCGATCCAGCGTCATGGCGGCACCATCAAGGCCAGCAACAATCATCCGACCGGGCTCGTCATCACCATACGCCTGCCCATGGTGTGAGCCACCCCTTTTCATCGGCACGGGCGCTGGGTATGCTGGCGCCCGTTTCGCACCACCCCAGCCCCGCATCAGGATCCCGTCATGCTCGACATAGTGCTCTATCAACCGGAAATCCCGCCCAACACCGGCAACATCATCCGCCTCTGTGCCAACACCGGCTACCGGCTGCACCTGATAGAGCCCCTGGGTTTTGCCTGGGATGACAAGCGGGTGAAGCGGGCCGGGCTCGACTATCACGAGTTTGCCGAGGTGAAGCGCTGGCCGAGCTATGAGGCCTTTCTCGCGGCCGTGGCCCCCAAGCGGGTATTCGCCTGCACCACCAAGGGGCGCACCGCTCATTCGGCGGCGCAGTTCGCCCAGGGGGATGCCCTGCTGTTCGGGCCTGAGAGCCGCGGATTGCCGGCGGAGATCATCGAGAGCCTGCCGTTCGAGCAGCGGCTGCGCATTCCCATGCTGCCCCAGAGCCGCAGCATGAATCTGGCCAACGCGGTCGCTGTCTTCGTCTACGAGAGCTGGCGCCAGTTCGGCTATGAGGGATCTCTCTAGCCTCCGTCGGCGCGGCGCCCTCAGAGGCGGTGCCGACCATGAGACCCCGTCAGGCGGGTTCCCGGCCTTGACCCAGCAGGCGGCCGTCACGCTCCAGTTGCCAGCATAGCCAGCCCAGAGTCAGGCCCCGCCCTGTCATCAGCGCCGCCATCGCGGCCCACAAGGCCGCCACGCCCCACCCCTGGCACAGCCACCAGATCGGGAAGAAGCCGGCAAACACCGCCACCAGCATGCTGTTGCGCATCTCGCGAGCCCGGGTGGCCCCGATGAAGACCCCATCCAGCAGGAAGCACCAGACCGCCAGCAAGGGCATGGCGATGAGCCAGGGCAGTTGGCGGTTCGCCTCGGCGATCACCGCAGGGATGTCGGTAATATGGGCGATAAGCTGCCGCCCCCCCAGGGCAAACCCCAGGGCGAAGGCGAAGGCGATCAGCAAGGCCCAACCCAGGTTGAGGACGATGGCCTCCCGCAGCCCCTGCCTGTCCCGCCGTCCTATGGCACGCCCCACCATGGCTTCCACCGCGTAGGCAAAACCGTCCAGCCCGTAGGAGATCAGCATCAGGAAGTTGAGCAGCACCGCATTGGCGGCCACCGCCACATCCCCCAGCCTGGCCCCCTGCAGGGTCATGAAGGCGAAACAGAGCTGCAGGCAGAGGGAGCGGATGAAGATGTCCCGATTCAGGCCGAGCAGCCGCCGCACCGCGGGCCATCGCCACCAGCGCGACCAGGCGCCCTGCCACACCTCGGACGGGAGATGGCGCAGGCGGCGGCTCACCAGCCAGAGCCCCACCCCGAGCGAGCAGTAGTCCGCCAGCAGAGAGGCGGCAGCCACCCCCCTGACCTGCCAGCCCAGCCCCAGCACGAACCAGGCATCCAGCACCATGTTGACCAGGTTGCTCAGGATCAGCAGCAGCATGGGGCTGCGCGCATCCTGCATGCCCAGCAGCCAGCCCATGATGACCAGGTTGCACAGGGCCGCCGGGGCGCTCCAGATCCGCACCGAGACATAGTCGCCGGCATAGACCTGCACCTCGGGGGATCCCCCGCTGAGCCCTATGATGGCCGGCAAGAAAGGCAGCACCAGCAACAGCAGGGCCAGCCCCAGCCCGACGGCGAGGCCGAGCGCCCGCGCCAGGGTGTCCAGCTGCCCCTCGGCGCTGGCAGCGCCCTGGGCCTGGGCAGTCAGGCCAGTGGTGGACATGCGCAGGAAACCGAGCAGCCAGAACAGGAGGTTGATGAGGGTTGCCCCGACCGAGACGCCCCCGAGGAACCAGGCCTGACCGAGATGACCGATCACCCAGGTGTCCACCAGGCCGAGCAAGGGGGTGGTGACGTTGGAGAACACCATGGGCAGGGCCAGGGCAAACACGGCCCTGTGGCGGCGGGGATCCCTCAGCCAGGACGGCATCAAGCTGGGCACGATCTGCGCCGGCGGCTCACTCGTCGGCCAGCCGCACTATGCGTGCGAAGTCGGAGACCATGGTCTGCATGTCCACATGAGGCACCTCACCCGGGGCCACCTTGGGACGGAACATGGCCACCAGCTTGCCCTCGGGGCTGATCAGCACGATCGAGGCCGAGTGGTCTATGAGGTAATCCTTGCGTTCGCTCTCCACGATGGAATAGACGAGGCCAAGGTTGCGCACCAGGGGGAAGAGGGCGCGGTGGGGGCCGGTCGCCGCCTTGAACTCCGGATGGAAGAAGGCGGTGTAACTCTTGAGGCGGGCGCTGTCATCCCGCTGGGGATCCGCCGAGACGAAGACCACCTGGCTGCTGGGCGAGATCTTCTTCAGATCCGGGTAGATGGAGCGCAGATCCGCCAGGGCGGTCGGGCAGACGTCGGGACAATAGGTGTAGCCGATGAACAGGAAGGTCCAGTGCCCCGCCAGATTGGCGGCGGTGAAGGGCTTCCCATCCCCATCCGTGAGGGTGAAGGGATTGATGTCGCGCCCTACCGGATAATAATCCGCCTGCGCAGGCAGGGAGGGTTGGCTCCAGTAATAAGCCGCCATTATGCTGCCGACGAAGAGCAACAACAGCAGGGAAAAACGTGGTTTAACCATATAAAACAGAACCTTGCTAGTTCAACCAGCCAGATGGCGGGGCCAATGAAGGGCTATTGTAACCCGCCAGGCCCCGTTTCTGCCTAGTCCCGAGTCCGGATCCCGGTCAGGAAAGGGCCCCATAGGGAGGAGACAACCACTATCTCCCGGCCATGGCGGGGATAAAGAAAAGCCCCACACCGGGTGGGGCTCACACACTGTTCGGGGGACGGGCTCAGGGTCGCAGTCTTCGCTGCCCCTGAGAGCGCCGTATAGTGGCGTGCAGAGGAATGACCGGGGCCGTCCAAGGGGCATCTGGCAAACCTATGTCGTGGTGGCGGCGGAACAGACGAACCAGGCGGACAATCTTGTCCTTGGGGCACCCCAGCCAGATGGTCCAGCCATCGCCCTTGTGATAGACCCAGAGCGCATAAAACCACGTCATCCGACTGCCCTTGATGAATCGGGTGATGGAGGATGCGGGGGTTGCGGTTGCGGCCGGACCCGGATCCCACGGCGAGCTTGAAGCCATACCTGTCCTCCTTGCTCAACAGGCCACGCCGACCAGTGTGACTGCCATCGGGAGGCAGACCAGGCACCGTCGCGTACTGACTGTATTGAGTCGTCCTGCTGCCTGACGACTCTCCCTGTCCCGCACCGCCCCAGCTGTGATGCATCCCTGCTACCCATGCTGACCTGGCGGCACACTCAAGGTCATGGCGGTTATCCGGCCATGACACTGCGGGCCTTCTCAAAGGATATATCCGAAATGCACGATGCGTGGCGGTACTGTTTGCGGTGGATCCGGGCGGCGGCAATGGCGGGGATCGGGGAGGAAAGGAGATCGGGGAAAACGCACAAACGAAGGGGCCTCCCGCAGGAGGCCCCTTGGCATGTTCGATGGCTACATCCAGTCGGCGTTGCGAATGACCCCGACCGCCAGCCCTTCGATGGTCAGATGCTGGCTGGAGAGATCCACCTCGATGGGGGAGAGATCCTCGTTCTCCGGCAGTAGCCACACCTGGCTGCCCTTGCGCTGGAAGCGCTTGACGGTGACGTCTTCATCGAGACGCGCCACCACCACCTGGCCGTTGCGCACCTCCTGGGTCTTGTGCACCGCCAGCAGATCCCCATCCATGATGCCGATGTTCTTCATGCTCATGCCCTGCACCCGCAACAGGAAGTCTGCCCGCGGGTGGAACAGGGCGGGATCCACCTGATAGTGGCTCTCGATGTGCTCCTGGGCCAGGATGGGCTCGCCGGCCGCGACCTTGCCGATGAGCGGCAGGCCGTTCTCTTCTGGCGCGGCCTCCTCTTCCTCGAGCAGCAGACGGATGCCGCGGGAGGTGCCGGGCATGATCTCGATGACCCCTTTCTTGGCCAGGGCCTTCAGATGTTCCTCGGCCGCATTGGCCGACTTGAAGCCAAGCTTCTGGGCGATCTCGGCGCGAGTCGGCGGCATGCCGGTCTCGCTCATGTTCGCCTTGATAAGCTCCAGCACTTCAGCCTGGCGGGGGGTAAGGGGTTTCATAGCATAGGCACCTGTCTTTTTATACAGCACACTGGCAGTATATACAGTGCTGTGGCCAAGGCAAGGCGTTGCTGATATTTGTCCCCACCTTGTCGCAAAAATCCCGCACCTTCTATCCTGAAAAGGCACTCATCCTACCTCTCGGCGACAAGCCGTCGGTGATTTGCTATGCTCACGCCGCATTTTTTTGGAGAGCAGACGCACATGTCCCTTGGACAGAACATTTCCAGAGCCATCCTGCAATGGCCGGTCAGTGGCTTGGTCAATCACAAGAGCCTGCCGGAAAATCCCATCACGGAGCTCAAGCTGGATCCGGCAAGGCCCATCGTCTACGCCCTGAAAACCAGCTCGATCACCGACCTGATGACCCTGCAACAGTGCTGCGAGGATCTCGGCCTGCCCGGCCCCTTCACGCCGCTGGAGCTGGGTGGCCAGCTGCTGCCGCGCTACGTCTGTCTGGATCGTCCGCCTCCCCTGTTTGGCACGCGCAACAAGCCGCTGCCCTTCCTGCAGGAGTTCCACCAGCTGCTGGACTTGCACAAGCAGGATCCCGAGCTGGATATCCAGGTGGTGCCCGTCACCCTGTTCTGGGGGCGCGCCCCCGGCCGGGAAGGCGAGGAAGCCTCCGGCTGGAACATCATCAGCAGCCTGGCCCCGAACCGGCTCAAGAAGGCGCTGATCGTGATCCTGAAAGGGCGCGAAAACCTGGTGCGCTTCTCACCGCCGCTCTCATTGCGCTACATGGCGGACAAGCACGG
Organism: Aeromonas genomosp. paramedia; assembly: GCF_023093515.1. NCBI lineage: Bacteria > Pseudomonadati > Pseudomonadota > Gammaproteobacteria > Aeromonadales > Aeromonadaceae > Aeromonas > Aeromonas genomosp. paramedia. The sequence goes on along the minus strand of NZ_JAAROG010000030.1, from coordinate 27,184 downwards.
CACCGACGAGGCCATCGCCCACAAGCTGGCGCGGGTGGCCCGCACCCACTTCAGCCGCCAGCAGCTGGCGGCCACCGGCCCCAAGCTGCCGAACCGCAACCTGCTGTTCAAGCAGTTGCTGGAGTCGAGCGTGATCCAGCAGGCCATCGAGGAAGAGGCCAGACGGGAGGGGATCAGCCTCGAAAAAGCCCAGAAGCGCGCCCATGGCTACATGGACGAGATCGCCTCCAACTTCTCCTACCGGCTGATCCGGCTCGGGGAGAGCTTCCTCGGCTGGCTGTGGAACAAGCTCTACCGCGGCCTCTCGGTCAACGGTGCCGAGCAGGTGCGCCAGCTCGCCCAGGAAGGGCACGAGATAGTCTACGTCCCCTGCCATCGCAGCCACATGGACTACCTGCTGCTCTCCTACGTCATCTACCACCAGGGCATGGTGCCGCCCCATATCGCGGCGGGCATCAACCTCAACTTCTGGCCGGCGGGCCCCATCTTCCGCCACGGCGGCGCCTTCTTCATCCGCCGCACCTTCAAGGGCAACCCGCTCTACAGCACGGTATTTCGTGAATACCTGAACCTGCTGTTTGCCAAGGGCTACTCGGTGGAGTTCTTCACCGAAGGGGGTCGCTCGCGCACCGGCCGCCTGCTGCCCCCCAAGACCGGCATGCTGGCCATGACGCTGCAGGCCATGATGCGCGGGCTGGACAGGCCGGTCACCCTGGTGCCCGTCTATCTGGGCTACGAGCACGTGATGGAGGTGAACACCTACCACAACGAGCTCAAGGGCAGCCGCAAGGAGAAGGAGAGCTTCCTGCAGGTGCTCGGCATACTGCGCAAGCTACGCAACTATGGCCGGGGCTTCGTCAACTTCGGCGAGCCGCTGACCCTCAACAGCTACCTCGGCGAGCACGTGCCGCACTGGAAGGAGAGCATAGGCCGGGAGGAGCGCCCGGAGTGGATGGCCCCCACCGTCAACCGGCTGGCCGAGCTGCTGATGACCCGGATCAACGATGCCGCCGCCGTCAACGGCCTGACCCTGAGCGCCCTGGCGCTGCTGGCCGCCGAACGCCATGCCCTGACCCGGGACGAGCTGCAAGCCCAGATCAACACCTATCTGGACCTGCTCAAGCAGGTGCCCTACAGCCCCCAGAGCACCATGCCGGACGAGGATGCCAGGACACTGCTGGATCAGGCCATGGAGCTCAACAAGTTCGAGGTGAGCGAGGACAAGTTGGGGCAGATCATCAGCCTCGATCGCTATCAGGCGATCCTGCTGACCTACTACCGCAACAACATACTCCACCTGTTCGCCCTGCCCTCCCTGGTGGCGGCCCTGATCGAGCGCTGCGAGGGGATCTCCCGCGGCGAGATCGTCGCCCGCTGCATCGACATCTACCCGCTGCTCAAGACAGAGCTGTTCCTGCGCTACGAAGAGGACGAGCTGCCGGAGCTGGTCGATGCCCTGCTGGCCGAGCTGCAACGCCAGCAGCTGATCGAGGCCCGCGACGGCGGCTACTGGGTCAATCCGGGCAACCAGATGCGTCTGCTGCTGCTGGCCGAGAGCATTCAGGAGACGCTGCAACGCTACGCCATAGTGCTGACCCGGGTGCTGGCCCAGCCCCACATAGAGGCGGAGCAGCTGGAGGCGGACGGCCTGATGATGGCGGAGCGCCTCGGCACCCTGCACGGCATCAACGCCCCCGAGTTCTTCGACCAGAAGCTGTTCAGCACCCTGATCCACACCCTGCGCAGCGAAGGCTATCTGGATCCGGGCTGCAAGCCGGATCTCGGCCGCTTCCAGGCCCTGGCCGACAACATAGTGCCGCTGCTGAGCAACAAGATCCGCCGCACCATACAGGCGGGCAACCGGCTCTGACCTCAAGAAGAGCCAGCCACAGAGCAACAAAAAGGCCGCATCATGCGGCCTTTTTTATCGACAGGGGCTGCTCACAGGTAGTGGGCGATCACCCCGAACAGCACCAGGGCCCCCACATAGTTGTTGTTGAGGAAGGCCTGGAAGCAGGCCTCCCGCTGACGCTCCCGGATCAGCCGCTGCTGATAGACGAACAGCGCCGCCGCCCCCAGCAGACCCCAGTAATAGCCGGACCCCAGCGCCATCAGCTGACCCACCAGAAGCAGAATGAGCAGGGTTGCCAGCTGCAGCACGCCGATGATCCGCTTGTCGTGACGGCCAAACAGGATGGCGCTCGACTTGAGCCCGAGCTTGAGGTCATCGTCCCTGTCCACCATGGCGTACTGGGTGTCGTAGGCGATGGTCCACAGCAGGTTGGCGAGAAACAGCAGCCAGGCGACGGGCGGCAGGGCATTGGCCTGGGCCGCATAGGCCATGGGAATGGACCAGGAGAACGCCATCCCGAGCACCAGCTGCGGGATGGGAATGAAGCGCTTCATGAAGGGGTAGCAGACCGCCAGCAGCAGGCCGGCGAACGACAGGCCTATGGTGAGCGGGTTCAGGGTCAGCACCAGGGCGAACGAGATGAGCGCCAGCACGGCGAACAGGATCAGCACCTCCCGTTCGTCGACCCGGCCCATGGGCAGCGGTCGCCCGGCGGTGCGTTTCACGTGGCCGTCGAAGTTGCGATCCGCATAGTCATTGATGACGCAGCCCGCCGAGCGCATCAGGAAGACCCCCACCACGAACACGGTCAGGATCCAGGGATCCGGCAGGCCGCCCGCCGCGAGACAGAGCGCCCACAGGGTCGGCCACAGCAGCAAGAGGGTGCCGATGGGCTTGTCGATGCGGGCCAACTGCACATAGGCCAGTCCCCGCTCCTTGGTTAACAGCTTCACTCCAGCTCCTTATGCGATGGCAGCGAATGAGACGATAGCGAGGGCAGGAAGAGTTCGTGGACCAGCAAGGGCCACTGCCCCAGATAGAGACGGGAGCGGCGCCCCCAGACGGTGGCGGCCTGGCACCAGGGATTGCTCGCGATCTCGAAGCAGGCCAGTTGCAGGTGATCGCGCCGTGCCGGTGCATCACCGAAGATGCGCTCCCCCAATGGCTGCTCCCCCAGATCCTGCAGGCCGCTCCCTTGCAGCGCCGCCTCGGCAAACAGGGTCCAGCCCAGAATGGCCGGCCCGGCATCACCGTGCAGGATCACCTCGCGGCAGATCCCCACGGGATCCGCAACGGCCACCAGCGTCTGCTCGTCCGCTCCCAGCGACACGCTGCGATTGCCGAGCAGTTGCACCGAGAGGTGACTATTGTAACGCCGCAGGCGCCGGGTCATGGAGTCGGCCTCCAGCAACCAGGGGCGCAGTGCCTCGGGGGGGGCACACTCTGCGGGTGCCCGCCAGGGGACGAGCTGGATGAGGGGAACAGTCAACTCGGACTTCACAGCTTCACCATCCGGAGATTTCCGTTGTCAGGTTAAAATCCCGTTTATTATCCGTAAATCAATGGCGAATTGTAAGAACATCCGTGCTTGACGGCCCCGATGGCAGCATCAAAAATGGGGCATCCGTCGCTGCCGAGCCATCTAGATGAAGATCTTCAGAATTCTGCTGGTGTTATCCCTGGGTTGTACCCTGTTGAATACCCACGCCTTCGCCAACGAGGAAGCGGCCGCCGATCCGGCCTCCGCCGCCGTCCAGCCGGGATTCGCCTATCACGCGCTGGATCCGGACATCATCACCAACTACCTCGGCGACGGCAAAACCCTGGGCTATGTGCGGGTGACGGTGGAGCTGATGGCCGAAAACGCCGCCGATCTCAAGTTGCTGGAGCAGCACGACCCCCTGATCCGCGACGCCATCATCCGCCTGATTGGCAGCAAGACGGGGGCCCAGATCAAGTCCCTGGTGAGCCGGGAAGAGCTGCGCAAGGAGTGCGAGGCCAAGGTCAACGAACTGCTGGTCAGAGAGACCGGCAAGAAGGCGGTACGCGAGCTCATCTTCACCAAGTATCTTTATCAGTAATGAACCGCGAGCAGGGTGCCGACCGGCAGTCTGCTCTCCCTACCGCTCCCATTCACTGTCGAGGAAGTCATCGTCATGGGCCACAAGACGCTGTGTGAATGGCGCCGTCACGAGATCCCCGCCGATCTCAAGACACTGCGCAAGATATTGCGCAAACCCAAGTTCGTGTGCGGCAAGTGCGCCCGCAGCGCCAATGACAAAGAGTACCTGTGCCAGCCGCTACGGCTGAAGGAGAAAGGGGAGTAAGTCCCCCGCAGCTTGCCGCTCAAGCGTCTGAAGAAGGGGGGGGCCTATTGATCGGTCCAGCCCTGACGGCCCTGCGCAAACAGTCTGCGGGCCTGGACGTCATTGGGGCAGACACCGCGGTACTCCTCCCCCGATCGCCCGGCCAGATAGAGGTGCTCCGGGCGGCAATACCAGGCCAATCCCTTCTGGCGGCCCTGCTGCCACATGGCAACGTCCACCTTGTCGCCGCACTGGGTCTGGTGGAATGCCACCCTGTCGTCGGCAAACCCCAGCTTGCCATCGGCTTCCCCGACGTCGCTCCACACCTTTTCGCAGGGATCGTCCGAGTTGGAGACACAGCCCCCGAGCAGGGTGGCACAGAGCATGATGACGAGTGAGCGCATAATCATCCTTGGGCGTTGTTTGAGTGGTTTATGGCGTCTCTGGCCTGACGGGCATCCCTCTTCCCACAGCGCCATTTGAGCAGTTCATTCTAACCAGAGCCTCGCCCGGCCACCAAGGGGCATGCTGCCGAACGCACAAAAAATCGGGCGGGCCACCAGGCCCGCCCGCACGCGTTACAGGGAGTCATTGATCGTCGAGAGGGTCATAGTCCTGCCAGCCCTCGTCGTCCAGCTCCTCCAGCTCGTCTTCCCAGGATTCCGGCTCCCACTCATCGTCGAGCTCGAAATCCGGCGTCTGCGTACCCATGCTCATTCTCCTTGGATAGTGCACCGGCCTTCAAAGTCTATCCAGAAAAATGGGGCTCGCCAGTGGTGCCGGTCAGAGCCTGATCAGGGTGCGCCCCGCCACCCGACCCTGGGTGATGGCCTCGGCGGCCTCCACCACCTGCCCCAGCCCGATCTCGGTGACCGCCTGGGCGAAGAAGCTGGCAGGCAGATCCCGCGCCAGCCGCTGCCAGGCCAGTTGACGGCGCGCCAACGGGCACATCACCGAATCCACCCCCTGCAAGCGCACGTTGCGCAGGATGAAGGGCATGACGCTGGTGGGCAGATCGAAGCCGCCCGCCAGGCCGCAGGCGGCCACGGCGCCGCCATAGTTCATCTGGGCCAGCAGCTTGGCCAGCACCTGGCTGCCGACGGTGTCGACCGCACCGGCCCACAGCTGTTTCTCCAGCGGCTTGGCAGGCTCCAGCAGTTCGCTGCGCGGCACTATGCGGCTGGCACCCAACGCCGTCAGCATGGCGCCCTGCTCCTCGGGACGGCCGGTCAGGGCCGCGACGCGATAGCCCAGCGCAGACAGCAGGGCGACGGCTGTGGTGCCCACTCCACCGGCGGCACCTGTCACCAGCACCTCACCACTGTCGGGGGTTATGCCCGCCTCTTCCAGCGCCAGCACGCAGAGCATGGCGGTGAGGCCGGCGGTGCCGATGCACATGGCTTGGCGCTCATCCAGCCCGGCCGGCAGCGGCACCAGCCAGTCGGCCTTGACCCGCGCCTGTTCGGCCATGCCGCCCCAGTGTCCTTCCCCCACGCCCCAACCGGTCAGTACCACCTTGTCACCGCTCTGGTAGCGGCTGTCGGCCGACTCCAGCACAGTGCCGACGAAGTCGATGCCCGGCACCAGCGGCCACTGGCGCACTATCTTGCCCTTGCCGGTGATGGCCAGCCCGTCCTTGTAGTTGAGGGAGCTGTAGCTCACCGCCACCCGCACCTCCCCCGCCGGCAGTTGGCTCTCGGCCAGCTGGGTCAGAGTTGCCTTGGTCTTGCCATCTTGGTTGTCCAGTAACAGAGCCTTGAACATGCTTGCCTCTCGATGTTGTGACGTCACCCATCAGGTGCTTTGACGCCTTTGCAGTTGAAAATCCAGGGTCAGGGCCAGGCCGGCCACCGTCTCGCCTGCCAGCTGACGCAGGATGAGATCGGCCGCTTCCTGGCCCATCTGGTAATAGGGGATCCTGACCGAGGTGAGCGCCGGATAGCAGGCCCGTGCCACGTCCAGATCGTCGAAACCGGCGATGGCGAGCTTGCCCGGCACGCTCAGGTGGCGGCGCTGGCACTCGAACAGCACGCCCGCCGCCAGCTCGTCGTTGACGCACACCAGCGCATCCAGCTCGGGCCAGCGCAGCAGAAACTCCCCCAGCATGGCCGCCCCCGTGCTGAAGCTCGGCAGCTCCGAGGTGTTGATGATGGCGTCGGGGGAGAGGTAGTTGTCCAGCAGCGCCTTCTGCCAGCCCTGCATGCGCTGTTGCAGCATCCACTGCTCCTGGCGGGCACAGAGAAAACCGATGTTGCGGTAGCCGCGCTCGATGAGGTGACGGGTCAGCTGATAGCCGGCGTCGAAGTTGGAGACCCCCACGTTCATGTCGATGGGTTGGCGCGCCATGGCGCCCACCTCCACCACCGGCAGGCGGGCGGCCTTCAACCGGGTGTGTATGGTTTCGCCGGGATCGCCGCCAAACAGCACCACGGCGGCCGGGTTGTGCTGCAGGAAGTTGCTGAGAAGGCTCTCTTCCTGCCGCTTCAGGTGCTGGGCGTCCCCCAGCATGATCTGGTAGCCCTCGGCGAGCAGGGTCTGCTGCAGACCGGCTATCATGTCGCCGCAGGCACGCTCCGCCAGGCTGGGGACTATGACCACTATGGTCTGGGAGGTGGCGGAAGCCAGCGCCCCCGCCGCCCGGTTGGGGATATAGCCGAGTTCATCCACCGCCGCCTCGATGCGCTCGCGCATCTTGTCCGACACCAGCTCCGGAGTGCGCAGGGCGCGCGACACCGTCATGGCCCCCACCCCGGCCAGCTGGGCCACTTCGTTGAGGGTCACCCGACCCGTGCTACGGCGTTTCTTCGCTTCTGACATCCTTTCCCTTCCTCGGCATGCGGGTACTCACTTTAAGGCAAAAGTGCAGCACTGACTATTTGCTCAAGCCGGATTTTACCTCCTTCGGCGGGGTGACGGGGCAAGATGAATCCCGTTCATGGCATAAATGATAGCGCTATCACATATCGATGTTAGCGCTATCTGGTAGCGCTAACTTTCGAGATCCAGCTCACGGTTATCCACCGGCGAGAACGCTAGATTGGCGCAATCTCATCCAGCCGGACACTGCCATGCTGACTCAATTGCTGACCGAGGAGGTCATTTCCATCGAAGCGGGGGCCCGCGACTGGCGCCATGCCATCGAGCTCGCCACCGCCCCCCTGCTGGCCAACGGCACCATAGCGCCCTCCTATGTGGCGGCACTGTTTCGCTCCCACGAGGAGCTCGGCCCCTACTACGTGCTGGGCCCGGGCCTGGCCATGCCCCACGCCCGCCCGGAAGACGGCGTCAACCGGCTGGGGTTGGCGCTGACGGTGCTGAAGGAGGGGGTCAACTTCGGCTCCGAGGGCAACGACCCGGTCCGGTTGCTCATCACCCTGGCCGCCAGCGACGGCAACTCCCACGTGGAGACCATAGCCCGGCTGGCCGAGCTGTTCATGAACGAAGAGGACGTGGCGGCCATCATGGCGGCCGACACCAAAGACGACATCCTGCGCATACTGGCGCGTTACTGAGCGGCGCCCTGCGCCCGACTGAGGAAAATGACAATGAACATTCTGGTTGTATGCGGACACGGCCTGGGCACCAGCCTGATGATGGAGATGAGCATCAAGAGCATCCTCAAGGAGCTGAGCGTCACCGCCGAGGTGGATCACCGGGATCTCGCCTCCGCCGGCAGCGAGACCGCCGACATCTTTATCGCCACTCGGGACATCGCCGAGCAGTTGCAATCCATGGGGGTCAACGGCCGGCTGGTCTCTCTGGACAACATGGTCGACAAGGCCGCCATGAAAGAAAGGCTCACCACCGCCCTGCGCGAGCTGGGCGCACTCTAATCCTTTTGCAACTCTCTGGGCGGCCTGTGGGCCGCCCCTTTCCTCTGATTGGAGCTGACCATGGAATTTTTCAATTTTCTGATGTTTGACGTGCTGTCGGAGCCGGCCGTGCTGGTCGGCCTGATCGCCCTTATCGGTTTGATTGCCCAGAAGAAACCCGTGACCGAGTGCATCAAGGGCACGGTCAAGACCATCATGGGCTTCGTCATCCTGGGGGCCGGTGCCACCCTGGTGGTGAACTCGCTGGGCGACTTCGCAGCCATCTTCCAGCACGCCTTCGGCATCAAGGGGGTGGTCCCCAACAACGAGGCCATCGTCTCCATCGCCCAGCAGTCGTTCGGCAAGGAGATGGCGATGATCATGTTCTTCGCCATGCTGGTGAACATACTGATCGCCCGCCTCACCCCGTGGAAATTCATCTTCCTGACCGGTCACCACACCCTCTTCATGTCGATGATGGTGGCGGCCATCCTCTCCGCCGGCGGCATGAGCGGCATTCCGCTGATCGCGGTGGGCAGCCTGGTGGTCGGCGTGACCATGGTGCTGTTCCCGGCCCTGGCCCACCCCTACATGAAGCAGATCACCGGCTCCGACGACGTGGCACTCGGCCACTTCTCCACCTGCTCCTACGTGCTGGCCGGCTGGATCGGTGCCAAGTTCGGCAACAAGGCCCACAGCAGCGAAGAGGTGCAGGTGCCCAAGAGCCTGCTGTTCCTGCGTGACACCCCGGTGGCCATCTCCTTCACCATGGGCATCATCTTCCTCATCACCTCCGCCTTCGCCGGGCCCGAGTTCGTCGCCAGCGTCGCCAAGGGCAAGCACTGGTTCATGTTCTCCCTGATGCAGTCCATCACCTTCGCCGCCGGGGTCTACGTCATCCTGCAGGGGGTGCGCATGGTCATCGCCGAAATCGTGCCGGCCTTCAAGGGGATCTCCGACAAGCTGGTGCCCAACGCCAAGCCGGCGCTCGACTGCCCCATCGTCTTCCCCTACGCCCCCAATGCGGTGCTGATCGGCTTCCTGTCGAGCTTCGCCGCCGGCCTGGTGGGCATGGTGCTGCTCTATCTGCTGGGGCTCACCGTCATCATTCCGGGGGTGGTGCCGCACTTCTTCGTCGGCGCGGCGGCCGGTGTGTTCGGCAACGCCACTGGCGGCCGTCGCGGCGCCCTGCTTGGAGCCTTCGCCAACGGCCTGCTGATCACCTTCCTGCCGGTGTTCCTGCTGCCTGTGCTGGGGGATCTCGGCTTTGCCAACACCACCTTCAGCGATGCCGACTTCGGCGTGGTGGGCATACTGCTGGGCCTGATAGTGCGCTGAGGTCACCTTATCCAGGCAGTCAACAGGCGCGGTCTATGGACCGCGCCTGTTGTTTGCGGCAACCTCACCTCATCGACGCCGAAAATATGTGCAAACACAGTGCGTTGGATCGGATTTTCAGCCCACAGCGGCAGCATCTGACGGGGGAGTGCGATATGCTGATGCGCTGACGTTCCACCCGACCTCACCCGAGGCCTCTTCCATGAAATACCTGGTAGTACAAACCAAACAGATAGGAGATGTGCTGATCTCCACCGCACTGTGCAACAACCTCAAGCAGCACGACCCCGCCGGGGAGGTTCACTATCTGGTCATGGATTACTGCGCGGGGATGGCGGAGGGGAATCCCAACATAGATCGCTTGATCGTCATCGAGAAGGCGCGCCGCAACGAGTGGCGCTACATGAAAGAGTTGCTGCTGGGCATTCGCCGCGAGCGCTACGACGTGGTGATCAACAGCCAGGGCCAGATGATAGGCCTGCTCACCTGCCTCATCTCGGGGGCAAGACTGCGGATCGGCTTCGACTCCTTCCCCTGGCGACTCGGCCACAACCACATTGTGCGCTTTCGCCACGACACCGAACATCAGGGCAACAGCACCCTGGTGGATGACAGGTTCTCGCTGCTAAAGCCCCTGGGGCTCGCCAAGGAGGATCGCAACTACTATCTCTGGCTGAGTGAAGCGGAGAAGCAACGGGGACGGGAGACTCTGCAGGCCGCCGGCATAGATCCGGGCAGGCCGCTGATCGCCATGGGGGTCAACTCCCTTGGCCACTACAAGCGCTGGCCCATCGACTGTTTCGCCGAGGTCGCGCGCTGGCTCATCGAGCAGCACCACGCCCAGATCCTGATCTACTGCGGCCCGGGGGAGGAAGAGTACAACCGCAGCCTGAAGCCCTTGCTGCCAGAGACGCTGCAGACCAGCGTGTTTGACCGCATACAGACCCGCTCGGTGCGGGAATTGGCAGGGCTTATCGCCCACTGCCAGCTGTTCGTCGGCAACGACACAGGTCCGCGGCATATAGCGCAGGCGCTGGACATACCGCTGCTGACCATAGTCTCTCCCCTGGGGCACTCCGCCATTGCCAATCCCGTCTCTCATCCCCGCTATCGATTCATCGATACCAATCACCAGCACCCCGAGCAGGAAGTCTTGAATGTGCAGGAGAGACTGGCCACATTCTGTGCTGAGCTAGGAATAGCTCACGACAATGAATAAATAATCGGCTACAGAAGTATGCCCCACCAGTAACGCAATTTATGGTCTAGACCTTTAATTCGTTGCTGGTTATGACCATGCCACCCGAAAACGGGTTTCACCACTACCGATATGATTGAATGACTCTCGTACTCGGAACCATAGATTGACGCTAGAAACTTGGTTAAAGATAGTGGACTATATGTGATTATTCTTTCGTAATTTGTTGAAATAATTACATTATATCTCAGTTGATTTTAATATCACACTCTATAGCTTATTTAAAAACAGGCCATGTTTTAATAAAATAGTCTATTTAGATCACCCCCTAGTAGCTCATCCATTGTTAAATGATATTAATTTTTCACGCCTCGTTGCTTATGTCTTAAGGAATGAGACAGTGACGACCTCATGATAATAGCCAAGAATAGCTTAAATCTGGCTGGTTTTTTACATGACTTGATGAGTTCCTTGATAAGAAATCTAAACTTAAGAGCTTTTGCAGATAAAAAATTATAATTTTTATCGAAATAATAAAATAAAGATCTATAAAACTCTATTTCTATGTCTAGATTTCTATTCGTACTCCCACCACCATAATGAATTATCTTTGCATCAGGAACAAAAAATACATTCATTTTTTCTTTCTTCATTCTAATGCAGATATCTTCTTCCTCACAGTAAAGGAAAAAATTAGGATCTAAACCTCCAATTTTAAAATAATCAGATGCGCGAAAAAACATTGATGCTCCACTACCCATTTGGACACTAAATGGATTTTTATATTCCTTCTTCCTATCCATATATTCTGATGGTTTTAACATTCGACATAACCCGTTACCAAACCACTGATTAGCTACTGATGGTAAATAGGCAAAAGATGGATGATATATACCATCTTTATTATACTGAGATGGTATACACAACGATACGTCTGGATTATTCTCCATAAACGAATGAAGTATATCAAGCGCGCCCTCATCCACTAGCGTATCATTGTTAAGGACAAATATGTACTCCCCTTTTGCTTTTGATATTCCAAATATGTTCCCAAGAGCAAACCCTAAATTAATATCATTTTCTATAAAGTGTATTTTACTATTGTTTTTAATTTTCAAATAGTCAATAACCAAGCCACGTTCATCCGCGTTTGAATTATTATCAACCACTATTATTTCATATTTCTGACATGAGCCATTCAATATACTATCAATGCAATTTATTGTGTATTTAGACGAATTGTAATTTAAAATAACAATTGAAATAGAAACCCCCACACTATACCCCTCTAATTTTAACAGTCGCATTAATCATTAAATTAATCACACAAAGAAACGATATAACCTCACTGTTTAGGGCTATTGATTTATTCGTTTTCACTCTTCTTAAAAACAATAGATGCGGCTATAACCAAGGATGAGACAAAGAAAGTAATACCAGAATTGTGACCGAAAAATGCCTGACTGAGGCAATAATCAATCGATGAAAAAACAGTCACGATAACCAACGCTGAACCACAATGCACATCATCATTATGAGGTTGATGCAAACGTCTTTTTACCAAGAATAGGGGGATCAGCATCATCAGTAGCAGCGCACCAAGGCCAACAACGCCTCGTTTTGCCATTTCATCGAGAAACTGGTTATGGGCATGAGAATTGAAATCATAGATAAACTGGCCAATCTCTCCCCGTGCCAGCTGTGCTTTTTGTGACTCCCGAATCCCATGATTGCCCCAGCCAAATAGTGGCTTTTCGGTAAAGCTCTGCCAAGCACTCTGCCAAAGCTGAAGTCTGATGCCCAATGAGGTGTTGAGGTTGGTTTTGTCAAGATACTGGCTGATATCGTGTTGAGCCTGCTCAATCCGCGCTTCCACACCGCTCTGCGGCTGGGCAATGAGCCCTCCCCCACATAGCAAGATACCGGCAATCATAGCGATGGCTCTCTTACGATAGAGGCACTCTTTGAACAACATCCCAATGGTTAGCAAAATAACAGGTAGCAATATCCAACCACCGCGGGTGCCCGAAAGAAAGCTGGCCCCCATCCCTCCGCAGATACCCAGCAGCATGAAGAGAGAGAAGACCAGTCGTCCATTCTTCTGAGCCCAAAACAGGCCACAAAGGCAAAAAAGTCCCAGCGACATGGCAATATTGCCACTTTGAATTGGCATCAAGTCACCAAATGCCCGCTCGTAGCCAAGGATAGACTTGTCATGGATAGCAATGCCAAACGCGAGCAGAGCCCCAAGACCAAAACCAGACAATAACCAAGAAAGCCGTACTGGTATATAGGCCAGCAGAGGCAGCATAACCACTGCCATCAAGGCCCGGCTGGGCCTGTCTATTTCACTTATCTTGCCACCATCTAGCCAGACTGAGAGCGCCATGACGATAAAATACGTCAACAAGCCAAGTCCAATGAACTTGAGCTCACGAGGGAATCTCCAAATGGAGCGCTTGATGCCAATAAAACCGAGGCTTGCAAGCAGCAGCAAGGCGGGACCATATGAATATCCACTCGGGACGACCAATGCCAACGCACCAAACAGAAAAGCGGACAACTGAACGAACATAGAAAATAAATGGTCACTCCGTAGCCATAAATAGTTCCTGCTGGCTGAAATATCTGTTTTTAACGGCATGTTTTTCTCTACCACAACCTTATTTTCTGAAGACATAGTTGCCACGGATCTTGCGCCACAACCCGAACATGTCGGTGCGAGGGAAGATGGCGATCCGGCGGATCTGGAGCGGATCCCGATGCATGGCCCTGGGGCCGCTGTTGGTGGCCACAGCATAGCGGTAGCCGGCGGCGCAGGCCTCGGCTTTCGCGCTCTCGTTCAGATCCCCGTAAGGGTAGGCAAACGACAGGAGCGGCTGGCCAAGCAGCCGTTCCAGCCTCTCCTTGTTGGCCAGGATCTGGTGGGCCTGTTCCTCTGGGGAGAGCGTGCTCAGGCGTGGGTGCGTCAGGGTATGGCCACCGATCTCCACATGGCCAGAGGCCACCAGCGCCTTGATCTCGTCGCCATTCATCAGGGCCACAGGCGTATCGGGGTGGGTCGGATGCTCCACATCCCAGCGATTGTGATCCTCGCCGGTCACTATGTACACCACCGCCTTGTAACCATATTTTTCCAGCAGCGGCAGCATGCGGGTGAGATTGTCCCGATAACCGTCGTCGACGGTGATCATCAGGAACTTCTTGCCGTATTGCAGCCGGTGGATGAAGCCCTTGTCCGCCAGATCCGCGAACGTCAGGGTCTCGTAACCCAGCCACTTCATCAGCTTGAGGTGTTTCTCGAACATGGCGATGGGCAGCCAGGTACCGTGCACCCCCTTCTCGCTCTCCTGCTCGATGAAGCGGTGATACATGATGACCGGCATCTCCCGGCGCAGGGTCTCGATCACCGCATCCTGATAGATGGACTCGAGCCCGCTCACCACCTCCTGCAAGTCATACTCCTGCCGGATGCGCTGGCGCAGGCTGTCCGGCACGCTCTTGCTCGCCAGCGCCGGGGCTATCTGCCCCTTCAGCGCGGCAAAATCGATGGCCAGATCGCTGGGCCCTATGTCGCCGAAGTTGCTGGCCAGCGCCTCGTCCAGATTCTGTTCGGTCACCAGCCCGAGGGCCTTGGCCTCGCCGATGGCAAACGCCGGACGGCCGCACAGCAGAGCTTCCATCGCCACCCGGCCGGCGCCGATCACCAGATCGCACTGTGCCAGCAGGGCGGGTACATCATCCACATAGCCGACGAAATCGACCTTGTCCTGGAAGCGGGCAAAGCGCTCCGGCACTCGGGTGCCGCTGACAACACGGACTTGGCAGGCGTCCAGATCCAGCACCTCGTCCAGCAGGCGATAGCAGAGCTCCCCCTTGGGGCCGCTCAGTCGACCTATGATGGCGATCACCGGCTTGGGATTATCCGGCGCAGGTACAGGCTGGAATTTGTCGGTTTCTATGCCGTTGCGCAGCACCTGCACCATGGCGGGATCCACCCCCAGGTTGTCGATGATCTGGCGGGCGATATCTTCACAAACGGCAACCGCCCGATAGCCGAGGGCATGGAAGGCCTTGCGGGAGGCATGCACCGGCTGACGGCCATGAACTGTGGTGATCATGGGGGTGCCGGTCAGCTTGCAGGCCACATAGCTGCTCCAGCCGGAGGCGCGGGAGTGGGCATGGACCAGCTGGATGTGGTGCTTCCTGATGAGATAGATGAGGTAAAACACATGCCAGAAGCGGCGCAGTATGCTGCGTTTGTTGAACCTCAGCTTGAATACGGGCCCTTGCGTGGGCTTGGTCAGGGTATCTGACACGTAAAAGACGTTGTGACCACGCCGGGTCAGCTCGTTGCCGACCGTGGTGGCATAGACCTCAGCTCCCGTGACTTCGAGCTGGGAGAGTGCCATCAATATGTTCATGCAAGCGCATCCGATCGACGGGCGGCCAGGGCCGCCCGTCAGAGGGGGATCAAGCCCGGTTCAACCAGGCCATGTAATCGGCTACGCCTTCGGCGACAGTCTTGAACTCGCCGTCATAACCGACGCCGCGCAAGCGGGTCAGATCGGCCTGGGTGAAGCTCTGATAGCGACCCTTGAGGTGATCCGGGAAGGGAATGTACTCGATGGCGCCTTGCTGGTGATGCTTGATCACGGCCTCGGCCACGTTCTGGAACGGCTCGGCACGACCGGTGCCACAGTTGAAGATGCCGGAGTGCTGCGGGTTCTGCCAGAACCAGAGGTTCACCTTGCAGACGTCGTCCACATAGATGAAGTCGCGCATCTGGCCGCCATCCGGGAAGCCGTCACAGCCCTCGAACAGCTTGGGATTGTCCCCCTGCTTCACCTGGTTGTTGAGGTGGAAGGCGACGGAGGCCATGGAGCCCTTGTGCTGTTCGCGCGGACCGTAGACGTTGAAGTACTTCAGGCCCACCACCTGGGAGTCGATCTCTGGCAACCAGCGGCGCACGTATTGATCGAACAGCTGCTTGGAGTAGCCATAGACGTTCAGCGGCTGCTCGAACCTGGGATCTTCGATGAAGTTGTCGTTGCGGCCGCCATAGGTCGCGGCGGAGGAGGCATAGATGAAGGGAATTTCCCGCTCGATGCAGTAGTGGAACAGATCCTTGGAGTACTCGTAGTTGACCTCCATGATGAACTTGCCGTTCCACTCGGTAGTCGCGGAGCAGGCACCTTCGTGGAAGATCACCTCGATGCCGCCATCCCACTCTTCAAACTCGTCACCGGAGACGATCCGCGCCTGGAACTCGTCCTTGTCCATGTAGTCGGCGATGGTGAGATCGACCAGGTTGACGAACTTGGTGCCGTCGGTCAGGTCGTCGATGACCACGATATCGGTCCGTCCTTGAGCGTTCAGCTGCTTGACCAGATTGCTGCCGATAAAGCCAGCACCGCCAGTTACTACGATCATGGAGTTTGCCTCGCGTACGTTGATGGCCCCGTGTGACTGCCTGTTAAAGCTGTGTATAGTGGGCCAATTTGAAATTGCCGAAAAGTTTATCACGGGCCGCCAGGGGATTCGACCTCGGCGCACAGGGCCCGGCAGAGGGATCAGTGATGAAGACCAGAGACAGGATCATCCACAGCGCCACCGAGCTGTTCAACGATCAGGGTGAACGCAACATCACCACCAACCACATTGCCGCCCATCTCGGCATCAGCCCGGGCAACCTTTACTACCACTTCCGCAATAAAGAAGACATCATCCACTCCATCTTCGATCAGTACGCCCGCCACCTGAGCGAGAGCTTCACTCCGGCCCGCAGCCACGAGATCAAGCTGGAAGATCTGATGGGTTATCTGGATGCCATCTTCTATCTGATGTGGCAGTTCCGCTTCTTCTACGCGAATCTGCCGGACATCCTGAGTCGCGACGAACCCTTGCAGCACAAGTACCTCAAGGCCCAGGAGCAGCTGCGCGCCGCCG
Organism: Aeromonas genomosp. paramedia; assembly: GCF_023093515.1. NCBI lineage: Bacteria > Pseudomonadati > Pseudomonadota > Gammaproteobacteria > Aeromonadales > Aeromonadaceae > Aeromonas > Aeromonas genomosp. paramedia. Next base: position 10,729 of record NZ_JAAROG010000030.1, on the reverse strand, counting down.
TGGAGGCGCTGCTCAGAAGCCTGCGCGAGGGTGGCATCATAGACGTCAGCGACGAAGACCTGCCGGATCTCGGCCAGACCATCAAGATGGTGGTCACCTGCTGGATCCCCTTCCAGATTGCCCAGGCGCCCCATACCCGCATCACCAAGCCCTTGCTTTATCAGGGGGTCTTGCGAGTGCTCTTCCTGCTGCGCCCCTATGTCCAGCCCCAGGTGATCGCCCAGATCCGCCAACTGGAGCAGCACTACCACCAACTGGCCCAACCAGCAGGGTGAGATCTGTTTCACAATTGTTGAATATCAGCATAATAATTTGAATTGGTGCGCAACGATTGCAGTAAAATGTTGCCCATTCCAGGGTCTGTCGACGTTTCGTCACGACCACGACGACGTCAGTCCATGCACCCGCACGGCCCAAGATCCTGATAACACAGTCGACACAGTCAATGAGGACCGAGGATGTCTAACGGATTCTATCGTCACCTGGCCGAACAGCTCGAACAGGTCAAGGCGGAAGGGCTATACAAGCAGGAACGCATCATCACCTCGGCTCAGCAGGCCCAGATTGCGGTGGGCGGCGAGCAGGTTCTGAACTTCTGTGCCAACAACTACCTGGGGCTGGCCAACCACCCGGATCTGATCGCTGCCGCCCATCAGGGGCTCGACAGCCACGGCTTCGGCATGGCCTCGGTGCGCTTCATCTGTGGCACCCAGGATCAGCACAAGGCGCTGGAGCAGAAACTGTCCGCCTTCCTCGGCACCGAGGACAGCATCCTCTACTCCTCCTGCTTCGATGCCAACGGCGGGCTGTTCGAGACCCTGTTCGGCGCCGAAGACGCCATCATCTCAGATGCACTCAACCACGCTTCCATCATCGACGGCGTGCGGCTGTGCAAGGCCAAGCGCTATCGCTACGCCAACAACGACATGGCCGAGCTGGAAGCCCAGCTCAAGCAGGCCAATGCCGACGGCGCCCGCTTCAAGCTGATCGCCACCGACGGCGTCTTCTCCATGGACGGTGTCATCGCCGACCTCAAATCCATCTGCGATCTGGCCGACAAATACGATGCCCTGGTGATGGTGGATGACTCCCACGCGGTGGGCTTCATCGGCGAGAACGGCCGCGGCACCCACGAATACTGCGACGTGCTGGAGCGGGTCGACATCATCACAGGCACCCTGGGCAAGGCGCTCGGCGGCGCCTCCGGCGGCTACACCTCCGGCAAGAAAGAGGTGATCGACTGGCTGCGTCAGCGCTCCCGTCCCTACCTCTTCTCCAACTCCCTGGCGCCCTCCATCGTCTCGGCCACCATCAAGGTGATCGACATGCTGGCCGATGGCCACGCCCTGCGTGCCCGCCTGAAAGAGAACAGCGAGTACTTCCGCACCCGGATGAGCGCCGCCGGCTTCACCCTGGCCGGTGCCGATCACGCCATCATTCCGGTCATGCTGGGGGATGCCAAACTGGCCGCCGAGATGGCGAGCCGCATGCTGGCCGCCGGCATCTACGTGGTGGGCTTCTCCTTCCCTGTGGTGCCCAAGGGCCAGGCCCGCATCCGTACCCAGATGTCTGCCGCCCATACCCGCGAGCAGCTGGACAAAGCCATCGATGCCTTCATCCGCATCGGCCGCGAGCTCGGTGTGATTTGATCACATGGCTAGCTGATTAAAACGGGGGCCAAGGTTGGGCCCCATTTTATTACCCTCTGTACCCGGCACAGCGCCGTGAGGAATCTGTCATGAAAGCACTCTCCAAACTCAAATCCGAAGCCGGCATCTGGATGACGGACGTCCCGGCTCCCGAGCTCGGCCACAACGATCTGCTGATCAAGATCCGCAAGACCGCCATCTGCGGCACCGACATGCACATCTACAACTGGGATGAGTGGGCCCAGAAGACCATACCCGTGCCCATGGTGGTCGGTCACGAGTATGTGGGAGAGGTGGTCGCCGTCGGCCAGGAAGTGCGCGGCTTCGCCATCGGCGATCGTGTCTCCGGCGAAGGCCACATCACCTGCGGCCACTGCCGCAACTGCCGCGCCGGTCGCACCCACCTGTGCCGCAACACCATTGGTGTGGGTGTGAACCGCCCGGGCTCCTTCGCCGAATACCTGGTGATCCCGGCCTTCAACGCCTTCAAGCTGCCGGACAATATCCCCGACGAGCTGGCCGCCATCTTCGATCCGTTCGGCAACGCCGTGCACACCGCCCTCTCCTTCGATCTGGTGGGTGAAGACGTGCTCATCACCGGCGCCGGCCCCATCGGCATCATGGCTGCCGCCGTCTGCCGCCATGTGGGCGCCCGTCACGTGGTGATCACCGACGTCAACGAATACCGGCTGGAGCTGGCCCGCAAGATGGGCGCCACCCGCGCCGTCAACGTGGCCAAGGAGAAGCTCTCCGACGTGATGGCCGAGCTCGGCATGACCGAAGGCTTCGACGTGGGGCTGGAGATGTCCGGTGTACCCAGCGCCTTCCAGGACATGATCGACAAGATGAACCACGGCGGCAAGATAGCCATGCTCGGCATTCCTCCCTCCACCATGGCCATCGACTGGAACAAGGTGATCTTCAAGGGACTGTTCATCAAGGGGATCTACGGCCGCGAGATGTTCGAGACCTGGTACAAGATGGCCAGCCTCATCCAGTCTGGCCTGGATCTCAGCCCCATCATCACCCATCACTTCCACATCGATGACTTCCAGCAGGGCTTCGAAGCCATGGGGTCAGGCAAGTCCGGCAAGGTGATCCTGAACTGGGATTGAGAAGCCAGGACAACGGCTTGTGGATAGGTGCGAAGGCCCGGTCCGGCACCGGGATCCTGAGTGGAGACAAGTCAGCCTTTTTCACGGCTGAATGCAAAACCCGGCGAAAGCCGGGTTTCTTTTTGCTCTTGCCTTGCCTGCTGCCCCTGCCGCCGCAGAAACTTTGTTCGCAGATTGCTTAACACTTCACACACAAGCGTTTAAATGCCTGTAACTATTCGGTTATAATCCCGTCGTTTTCTAGGGATAATAAGAGCCTGCTGGGAGTACATGAGCGTGTTGAAAAAACTGAGCTATTTGCTGGCTGCCGGGATGGCGGCCGCCACCCTGTCCGGCGCCGTCCTTGCCGCCGATGAGATGTCGACGGAAGCCATCGCCGAGCGCATAGCCCCGGTCGGTCAGGTCTACACCGCCAAGGATCTGGAAGGTATTGCGACGGCCGCGGCCGCCCCTGCTGCTGCCTCGTCCGGCCCTCGGGATGGCGAGACAGTGTTCAAGGGCGCCTGCTTTGCCTGCCATGATACCGGCGCGGCCGGCGCGCCCAAGCGCGGTGACAAGGCCGCCTGGGAACCACGCATCGCCCAGGGGTTCGACACCCTGCGCAAGCATGCCATCGAAGGCTTCACCGGCAAGGCCGGCATGATGCCGGCACGGGGTACTTGCGCGGCCTGTAGTGACGAAGAGATCGAAAACGCCATTCACTACATGATCGACAAGCTCTAAGTGGTTGAAAGGGCTTCTATAGCAGCCCTTTCAATCCAATCACTTCCGACTACGCTTGTAGATGAGTTAATTCGGGAGTGTTGCATGTCAGTCCAGCCCCTCACACCGCCAGATCCCCCCCCCTTGCTGGCGGTCGTTTCTTCCATCATGGATTTTCCCGCGCCCGGCATCGCCTCTCCTGAGGACTACGCCAGACTGGTAGAGCAGTTGGGCAGGCTCTGCCCCCTGCAGCACTTTGCCATGCTGGGGCTGGCCGATGGCGGCCTGCACTGGTTGTATGAACATCGGCTGCCCGAGGTGTTCAAGCAGCAACTAGGGCGTGAAGGGCCCCGTCTCACCGAACAGCTCACCCGGCTCGATGAACATCAGGGATGGTGCGTGCAGGCGGTGGAACACTATGAGGTGCAATGGCTGCTGGCCCGCGGCGCCCCCGAACAGACCCCGACCCTGAGACTGCTGCTGGAGTGTCTGGCCAAGCGCCTGCACGAAACCCAGACCGGCACCCAGCTGGCGGGGCAGGCTTCCCCCCTCATGCAACGGGATCCCCAATGGCAGAAGAAGATTGAAAAAATCAGCCGTATCATGCGGTTGGCCCACAACCTGCCGCAGCATGCCCTGTTTTCCCAGCTAGAGGCCGTGCTGCGCCAGATGCTTGCCGTCAATGACATGCTGCTGGTCCGCCTCGACAACCTGCGGCTGGATAAACTCTATCCGATGCGGCTTGCCTATGATGACGACGTCATCAGGGCCCTGTGCCACAGCACCAACAGCATAGAGCGCAGCGAGGCCGGATTGTTCTGGTACAGCCTGCCCCTGCGCCAGCAGCAGCAGTATTTCGCCCACCTCATCATCAATACTGCCCAGCCCCTGGAAGCCGATGACAGACTGTTCCTCGACTTCCTGCGCCACCAGTTGACCCTGCTGCTTGAGCTCAAGAGAGTCAGGCAGCAGCTGGATGAACTCAACTCGGAAGAGTCCATCAACCAGCGACTCCAGCAGCTGCGCCAGACCAACCTGCGGTTGCAGAAACGACTCAGGCATCACCAGGAGCTGGAGCGGCGACTCCAGTTCAATGCGCTGCACGACCCGCTGACCCAGCTGCCGAACCGGGCCCTGCTGATGAACCACCTCCATCACGCCATGACCCGTTACCGCCGTTACCAGACGGCCGGCTTCACCCTGATCTTCGCCGACGTGGATCACTTCAAGCAGGTCAATGACGCCCTGGGCCACAGTGCCGGCGACCAGCTGCTGCAGGAGCTGGCCAAGCGCCTGCAGAGCTGCATCCGGCAAAATGACATGGTGGCCAGGCTGGGGGGCGACGAGTTCGTCATCTATCTGGACAACAGTCAGCAGGAGGAGGACGTCAGCCCCGTACTCAACCGCATTGTAGGCCGCATCGCCCACCCGTTCCGGCTTCAGGGCAATGAGCTGACCGTGACCGTCAGCCTGGGGGTGGCCAGCGTGTCGGAGCAGACCACGGACATCAGCGAGCTGCTGCACCAGGCCGATCTCGCCATGTACCAGGCCAAGCGCAATGGCCGCAGTCGCATCGTCATGTACTCAGACGCCTGCATGGAGCACTCGGGCTCGCCGGAGGAGCGGCTGTTCAGGGCCTTGCGGGAAGGGCGGATTGTGCCCTACTTCCAGCCCGTGATCAGGCTGTGTGACAGCCGCCTGGTCGGTCTGGAGGTGATGGCGCGCTGGATAACGGAGGAGGGGGAGCTCAAGGATGCATTCGACTTCATTCCACTGGCCGAGCAGTGCGGCCTCATTCAGGATCTGGATCGCCAGATCCTCAGACGCACCTGCCAGCAGTTGAAGAGCTGGCTGCAGCTCTCGGGGGGCGGCCGCTTCAAGATATCGCTCAACCTGTCCGGCAAGCACCTGGCCAGCCGCGAGCAGATCATGGCGCTGGTCCACATCATGGAGGAGGAGGGGGTGATACCCGGCTACTTCATCTTCGAATTCAACGAGCGGGAGCTCTCCAGGCAGAGTGCCGACTCCCTCACCTCGCTCCATGAGCTCAGGGCCAAGGGGATCCAGATCAGCCTCGACGACTTCGGGACCGGCTTCTCCTCCCTCAATGCCCTGTTCCACTTCCCGGTGGACTACATCAAGGTGGATGACAGCTTCACCCATCGCATGCTGAACTCCCCCAAGGATCTGGCGCTGATCCGCGCCATGCGGGACATCTGTCAGGATCTCGACTTCACCCTGGTGGTCGAGGGCATAGAGAACCAGCAGCAACTGCAGAAGCTGATCGAGCTGGGCTGCGCCCTGGGGCAGGGGCGCCACATCTCCCCGCCTCTGCCAGGATCCGACATCATACCGCTGCTCGCAGAGCCCCCGGCCTAGCCTTCTCTCAATCCTTCTTGAACAGGGCCCTCAGGTTGGCAACGCCGACCTGCCCCTTCTGCTGGCGCTCCTCGGCCGTCACCTTCTTCTGGTTCTCCCACTCCAGATCGTCCTGGGGCAGCTCCAGCAGGAAGCGGCTCGGCTCGGGGCGCACCGACTCCCCATACTGACGCCGCTCCTTGCAGAGGGTGAAAGTCAGTTCGGTCTGGGCCCGGGTGATGCCCACGTAGGCGAGACGGCGCTCCTCCTCCACGTTGTCCTCGTCGATGCTGGTCTGGTGGGGCAGCAAGCCCTCTTCCATTCCCACCATGTAGACATAGGGGAACTCCAGCCCCTTGGAGGCGTGCAACGTCATCAGCTGCACCTGATCCGCATCGTCCTCCCCCTCGTTGCGCTCCATCATGTCCCGCAGGGTGAGGCGAGTAACCACCTGGGCGAGCGTCATGGCCTCCTCCAGCTCGTCCCCCTCCAGCATCTCGGTGATCCAGCGATAGAGGGTGGAGACGTTCTGCATCCGCATCTCGGCCGCCTTCGGGCTGGGGGAGGTCTCATAGAGCCACTCCTCGTAGTGGATCTCCTTGATCATGTCCCGCACCGCCTCCACCGGGTTGCCTCGCAGCGCCTGATCGCCGAGCCGCACCAGCCAGTTGGTGAAGGCCTGCAGGGCCACGAGGCCACGGCCGGACAGGTGCTGCTCCAGCCCCAGCTCGAAGCTGGCGGCAAACAGGCTCTTGCCGCGCTGGTTGGCGTACTGCCCCAGCTTCTCGAGGGTGGTGGGGCCGATTTCCCGGCGCGGCAGGTTGACCACCCGCAGGAAGGCGGTGTCTTCGTCCGGATTCACCAGCAGCTTGAGGTAGGCCATGATGTCCTTGATCTCGGTGCGGGAGAAAAACGAGGTGCCACCGGAGATGCGATAGGGAATGCGGTTGGTCATCAGCGCCTTCTCGAAGATGCGCGACTGATGGTTGCCCCGATAGAGGATGGCGTAATCCTTGAACCGGGTGCGGTTCATGAACTTGTGGCCCATCATCTCGGCGGCGATCCGCTCCGCCTCGTGCTCCTCGTTCTTGGCGAACAGCACCTTGACCGGCACCCCGTAGTCGAGCTCGGAGAAGAGCGCCTTGTCGAACACATGGGGGTTGTTGGCGATCAATATGTTGGCGCACTTGAGGATGCGCCCCTTGGAGCGGTAGTTCTGCTCCAGCTTGATGAGCTTGAGGCTGGGGAAATCCTCGTTCAGCAACACCAGGTTCTGCGGCTTGGCACCGCGCCAGGAGTAGATGGACTGATCGTCATCCCCCACCACAGTGAAGCGGGCCCGCTCGCCGACGATCTGCTTAACCAGCTCGTACTGGCTGGTGTTGGTGTCCTGATACTCGTCGACCAGCAGGTAGCGGATCTTGTTCTGCCAGCGGGTCCGCACCTCCTCGTTGTTCTTCAGCAGCAGGGTCGGCATCACGATGAGGTCATCAAAATCCAGCGCGTTGTAGGCCACCATCTGACGGTGATAGCGCTCGTAGAGCTGAGCCATCAGCACCTCTTCCGGCCCCCGGGCGATGCGCATGGCACGCGCCGGCAGGATGAGGTCGTTCTTCCAGTTGGAGATCTGGGTGATGAGGGCCGACAGTTTGTCCTTGTCGTTGTCGAGCTCCGCCTCGGTCAGCTCTTTCAGCAGTGCCAGCTGGTCGGTATCGTCGAACAGGGAGAAGTTCGCCTTGAGATTCAGACTCTTGTGCTCGCGGCGTATGATGTCGAGCCCCAGGGTATGGAAGGTGGAGACCATGAGCCCCCGCGCCTCCTTGCGACCCAGGGTCTGGCCGACCCGCTCCTTCATCTCCCGCGCCGCCTTGTTGGTAAAGGTCACAGCGGCGATGTTGCGGGCGTTGTAGCCGCACTGCTGCACCAGATAGGCGATCTTGTTGGTGATGACGCGGGTCTTGCCCGATCCGGCACCCGCCAGCACCAGGCAAGGGCCGGAGACAAACTTGACCGCTTCGTTCTGATTGGGGTTGAGCTTCATGGGCCGGATCTCTTGGCTTATGATGAGGGGCGGCATTGTAACAGAGATCCCGCGGGCAGCCGAAACCGGACACAGGATCCCGCCACTTCGCCTTGTGTTTGCCCGTCATTTTCCGGATCATGACCGACTTTTCCAGAGGAGATGAGGGGAGCATGAATCAGCAACAGCACGCCCAATTGCGTAGCCAGTTTCCGGCCCTGACACAGGAGGTGAATGGCCACCCTCTGATCTATCTGGACAACGCCGCCACCACCCAGAAGCCGCAGGCGGTGCTGGACGCCATCGCTCACTACTATCGGGCCGACAACGCCAATGTGCACCGCGCCGCCCATGCCCTGAGCGGTCGCGCCACCCGCGCCTTCGAGGCAGCCCGCGAGACGGTCGCCCGCTTTATCAATGCGCCCCGCAGCCACGAGGTGATCTGGACCCGTGGCACCACCGAGGCGATCAATCTGGTGGCCCAGAGCTGGGGCATGAGCGAACTCAAGGCAGGGGACGAGATCGTCCTCAGCACCCTGGAGCACCACGCCAATATTGTGCCCTGGCAACTCATCGCCCAGCGTACCGGCGCCATCATTCGCGTCATTCCGCTGGATACGCGCGGGGATCTGGATATGGAGGCTTACCTGGCCATGCTGGGGCCGCGCACCCGGCTGGTGAGCGTGGCCCACGTCTCCAATGCCCTCGGCACCGTCAATCCGGTATCGCAGATAGTAACTGCCGCCAAGGCGGTCGGCGCCCTGACCCTGATCGACGGTGCCCAGGCGGTGGCCCACCTCGAGGTAGATGTGCAGGCCATAGGATGCGACTTCTACGCCTTCTCCGGTCACAAGCTCTACGGTCCGACCGGTATAGGCGTGCTCTGGGGCCGCACCGAACTATTGGAGCGGATGCCGCCCTGGCAGGCAGGGGGCGAGATGATCGACAGAGTCAGTTTCAGCGGCACCACTTTCAATACCCTGCCCTTCAAGTTCGAGGCGGGGACCCCCCATATCGCCGGGGCCATTGGCCTGGCTGCCGCCATCGACTTTATCAGGACGCAAGACAGGGCGGCCCTGGTGCGCCACGAACAGGCACTCACCGACCATCTGGTCGCTGGCCTGCGGCAGGTGCCGGGCCTGCGCCTCATCGGGGAACCAGCACAACGGGCAGGCGCCGTCTCCTTTCTGCTGGACGACATCCACCCTCAGGATGCCGCCACCCTGCTCGACATGCAGGGCATAGCGCTGCGAGTCGGTCATCACTGCGCCATGCCGCTGATGGACAGCCTAGGTATAGGCGGCACGATGCGGGTCTCCCTGGCCTGTTACAACAACCGGGACGATGTGGACGCCCTGCTGGCGGCCCTGCACAAGTTAAGTGACTTCTTCTAAGGCAGATAATCGAATGAGTGACCTCGCAACCTATACCCGGATCGGCCTTGAGCCCGACGCAAATAGCATCCGCCAGCAGTTTGCCGCCGCACCTGGCTGGGAAAACCAGTACCGCCTCATCATCCAGCTCGGCAAACAGCTACCCGCACTGCCCGGTGAGTGGCAGCAGCAGGAGTATCGACTCAAGGGGTGTGAAAGCCAGGCCTGGTTGAAAGGAGAGAAAAGCGAGGATGGTTGCTGGCACTTCGCCTGCGACTCCGACGCTCGCATCGTGCGCGGGCTGATCGTCATCGTGCTGGCGGCGCTCAACCACCAATCCGCAGAGGTGATTCAGGCCTTTGATATGGAAGCCTATTTCACAGAGCTGGGGCTAGAGAAACATTTGAGCCCGTCACGGGGTAACGGGCTCAGGGCAATCGTGCTGGCGATCCGGGAGCTGGCAGTCTAACCCGCCTTGTTCAGTGGTCGATCAGGCTTCGCTAATCGACCCTACCTCTCCATTCCCGGCCTCTTTCTCGGCCCGGGCGCCCCGTTCGGCAATCTTCTTCAATACCCGGGACGCGGCCACCAGACCGAAGGTCGCCGTCACCGGTGTCACCGCGCCAAAGCCGGAGGCGCAATCCATCTTCATGTTGCCGTCGCTGGCCGCCTTGGCCTGACAGGTGCCGCCATTGCCATCGGGATAGCTCAGCTGCTCGGTCGAGAAGACACACTCCACCCCGAACTTGCGCGCCGGATTCTTGCTGAAGTTGTGCAACCGGCGCAGGTCGGAGCGCACCTTGGCCGCCAGCGGATCCTGAATGGTCTTGGCCAGATCCGCCACTGTGATTTGGGTCGGATCCATCTGCCCGCCGGCACCGCCCGCTACGATCACCGGGATCTTGTTGCGCTTGCAGAAGGCGATCAGCGCCACCTTGGCCTTGACCGAATCGATGGCATCCACCACATAGTCAAACTCCCGCCTGATATGCTCAGCCAGGTTGTCGGCGGTGACGAAGTCATCCACTTCGCTCACCTCGCAGTCGGGGTTGATGGCGCGGATGCGCTCGGCCATGACTTCTGTCTTGAGGCGGCCGACCGTGCCCTGCATGGCGTGGATCTGACGATTGGTGTTGGTGATGCAGATGTCATCCATGTCGATCAGGGTGATCTGGTTGATGCCGGCACGGGCCAGCGCCTCAGCCGCCCAGGAGCCGACCCCGCCTATCCCCACCACGCAGACCTTGGCCTGACTGAAAGAGCCAAGGGCGCGCTGACCATAAAGACGGGCAATGCCCCCGAATCGCTGTAGATATTCTGCTTTCATACCACCACCTTGCTTGAGGGCGGCCATTATAGCGACAACCACGGTCAGCGGCGATGATCGGGTGAAAATGGTGCCGATGCGAGGGGGAAATACGTGCTGTGTCGGCATGCTTGAAACGAAAAAAAGCCCAGTCTTTCGACTGGGCTTTCTAAATAGTGGCGGAGCGGACGGGACTCGAACCCGCG
>NZ_JAAROG010000003.1:324953-413578 GCF_023093515.1 Aeromonas genomosp. paramedia | reverse complement strand
ATGTTATTCACGCTGGCCAACCTGTTTCGGGCGGACCAAATGATACGTCAGTGGGAGAGATCTCACTAAAAACTGGGAATAACGCCTTAAATGGCGAAGAAACGGTCTAAATAGGCTGATTCAAGGCATTTACGGGAGAAAAAATCGGCTCAAACATGAAGAAATGAAATGACTGAGTCAGCCGAGAAGAATTTCCCCGCTTATTCGCACCTTCCCTAAAATGAAAGAAGCCAATGCGGTCTTGTTGATGGATAAATTTATCTACTACCTGAAGCAACACCGCTTATATACCCGCACACTTGGAATTATTTGAGTCTCTAAAAATGAGGGGATCTCTGAGCCCGCGATGTGGTCAAGCGGGCACTGCACTACAATGCTGCCGCCCTGATATTGGTGCATAACCACCCGTCGGGATACCCGGAACCCAGCCGGGCAGATATCGAGATCACCCTGCGCCTACAGAATGCCCTGGCACTGGTGGATATCCGGATTTTGGATCATCTGGTCGTCGGTACTGAGGGTGTGGTGTCGCTGGCAGAACGAGGGAATTTGTAACTACCACGCCGGTCAGGGAGCACATGGAGGAAGGCATGGTCAGCAGTGAGCTCTACTACGACTTACCATCATTAGGAGTACACAGAAAATGGGAACCATAGGGAGTTGGGGATTACACACCCAAGTTCAACCACGTTTTGGCGCACGTGCAATTGTCGAACGAAACAGGGTCTCCCTATTTTTGGATCGCTGCGGCGTCTATGGCGATGGCCCACTCCATTACTACAGACCCATGGCACTTGTCATTTCTCTTTCGCTGACGGCTTCGGGGGTGACCACTGCATCTTTCAGCATCAGCTTGCCGCGCAACAGGCGATCCAGATGGACATCGAACGCATCAAATCGCGGGTGAGTCAGGGTCGGCAAGTGGATAAACACTGGTTTTTGCTGGCCGATGCGGTAGACCCGGTCTGAGGCCTGGGCCTCTTTGGCTGGGTTCCAGTGACGCTCCAAGTGGATCACATGGTTGGCACTGACCACGGTCAGACCGACCCCTGCAGCCACAGGGGACATGATTATCACATTGAAACCGGCTTGAGCCTCGAACTGGCTGATCAGCTTCTTGCGCGTCAGATCCTCGACTTTACTGGCCACCGCCTTGGTGTCGCCATTGATGATGGCGATATCCAGGCCGTAGATCTGATCCAGCCAGAGCTTGAGTACTCGCTGCAACCGCTTGGTCATCATAAACAGAATGACTTTTTCGTTCTGGCTACGGATCTGCTCCAGTAGCTGCAGAACAATGGTGAGCTTGCCGGATTCCTGCATGTACTGACGGGCCTGCTTGGCATCCTGACTGTAGAGCGCAGCTTCGTCATCCAGCCTTGGATGCAATGAGATGCTTCTGAGCCGGGAGAGTGCAGCCAGGGCCGCTCCTTGCATGTTTTCGTCACTAGCCCGGCGACTGCGATACTCATCGAGTACGGCATCATAGGCCTGCAACTGTAAGCCGCTCATGACGCGGCTCAATTCGGGGTGATAGCGTTGCAGCTGGCTATCTGCTTGCTGTACGCCACTACATATGGTCTTGCTGGGTAGTCCCTTGAGCTGCTCCTCTTTGACTCGGCGTAACATGAAGGTACCTACGGTGCGGCGTAATTGCTCGCCGATTTGGATACGGATCAGGTCGCGTTCTTGCTCTTCGGCATTCAGAATGGGTTTTATCCAGCTGTCCCGGTAGTGTTGCCAGCTACCGAGCAGCCCGGGTTGGGCGGTATCCAGCAAACACCAAAAATCTCCCAGGCTGTTCTCCACTGGGGTTCCGGTTGCCAGCAGCTTGAAGTCAGCCTTGAGGCCTTTGGCTGCACGGGTCTGTAAGGCATTGGGGTTCTTGATGTTTTGCGCTTCATCGAAGATCACCATACCCCAGTCGATGCGGCAGAGTGAAAACTGGTAGTCCCGCAAGGTTTGATAAGTGGTGAGTACTAGCCGTCTGTCCATGTCCAGCCGATGGATCCCGGCCTCTGGGCCTATGGCCAGGGCATAGCGGATGCTTTGTTCATCTAGCATGCCGCTTTCATCTGCCAGCGAGGCCAACTGTACCGACTCTCTTTCTGCACCTCGGATCCGAAACCTCCCTAGATCACGACCTGCTTGCAACACCACCTGGTCGCGAAACGGCACGCTGTTATAGGTCTTGGCGACCTCATCTTCCCAGTTCTCCAGCAGACTCAGTGGCGCCACCACCAGAATGGGCTTTTCTGCCTGGCCCAGGCTGCGTTGACGATGCAGGTATTCACCGATGGTCACCAAGGTCATATAGGTTTTGCCCAACCCCATGTCATCGGCCAGCAGGCCGCCTTGCAGTCGGTAGAGATCCTCGGGATCTTCATGCAAGGCCACATTCAGCAGTTTTAGCATCCATTCGATGCCTTCTTGCTGGTGAGAGAAGGGCGTGCGCGCATAGCGTGACCAGTCAGGTGAGGCTGGCAGGGTGGCGAAATTGGTCTTGTTCAACAAGGTGGTATGGATGGCATCCGCCTCCTTGAGAATGACGGCAACGCGCTCTTTGACTTTTTCTTCGTCTACTGGTGTCTCAAGTGTGACTGATTCATCTGCTGGTTCATCGTCGAGGCCAGAATGGCCGGCAAGACGTTGCTTGATGGCGGTAACTTGTTTTTCCACTACATCGACGTTGGTGATGTCGATCGTCTGTTCACCAAAAGTCAGAGTGCTGGCGCCTTGGGCTCGTGCCGCTTGCAATAGATCTTCAAAACGTTGCAATTCCTCAGGCGACTGAATAAGTCCGCTGAGTACCTCCGGGGGTGATGGACGGGAGTCAAGAGCAAACCAATTGTTTTGGTTGGTATCCAGCCCGCCAAAGTCCATGTACTGTAGTCGGCCTACACCTGCGACCCTAATGGAGAAACCAACCTCGAGATTAACCAAGGCGGCATCCAAAAAAGCGGTAGGGGTGGCAATAAACTCATTGACCTTGTCGGCAGGAATGCGTGTATTGGCCAGTACGTTGCGGATCCCGGCCAACCGGGGTTCGTCCAGCAGTACTACGCGATTATCTATTCGCAACACGCCGCCATTAGCGCTCATATCTATCTGCGCCCATCGCTTCTGCAATTGATCTGGCGTGGATCCCTCTCCCAGACAGGGGCAAAGCTGCAGGCTACCATCCGGCATGCGGGTGGCTATGATACCTATGTTGTCCGGCACCACTACGTCAAGGCGCTCAAAATGACTAAGGTCGATGCGCATACCACTTCGTGCCGCCGTTTGCAGCTCGGCCATCAGTCGCAGGTTAGCGGTTTCGCCTCGCAGCTCGGCTGTCAGGGTCTCGTGTTGCTCCCAAGCCATCAGTCCCATTAATTCTGCTGGCGTCAGCCAATAGCATTCTTGGCTACCCAAGTACAGAAAGGGCCCTTTGCGGGTAAAGGGGGTTTCCCCTTCAGGCATACTGGCGGTAATGGCTACCCGAAAGCCGCTGTTACCGGTTCGGCCGTGAATCGTGGAGACAAATTGCCCGGGGAAGCGGGGCGGCAGGTCCAGGATCTCGGCTTGTTCGCCATCCATACCAGTGATGTCTTCTGCCTCAATATGAAAACCATTAGCAGTGGTCTCGGCCACACCCTGCTCGGCCAACATGTTGAGGCAGATGAGTTGCACCTTTTGCCGGGTGTTCCCCTGTCCTACTTGCAGTGATTTGAGCTCACTTGCTGGCAGGAAAAAATTCAACCCGCTGGAGTCAGGTTGGCTGTGAAAACCTAACTGGTTGTTGATGGCGCTGTCCGTGTCGCCAATAAAAGATCGCAAGAATTCGACTAAGCGCATTTAGTGGCCTTTATGATGCTCTTCATAAGCGGTTAATTCCGCGGCTGCTACGGATGTGAGGTGCCAGCCATATTGGCTGTTTTGCCAGCAGAGCGTACCAAGGGGCCCATAAAGCTGTTGATTGATCTCTTGAACTGTCATGCCCAAGACGTTGGCGCCATGACGAGCTCTGTCACCGGCATTGCTGGCAAAATATTGCAGTACCTTAAGCTCTAGCGGTTTGAGCTGGCTAACCCGGGGGCAGAGTTCGGAGAGCGAAGGCTCCGCAACAGTGTTAGCGCTGGTTATTTCATCCGAATGGGGTGTTGCTGGAGTGGGTTTGTTCTTGTATTTGAACCTGCCATTCAGCTTTGAAAGCTGCTCAGCTGATAACTTGTTCACTGCACGTGACGCATTCGCTGGGAGCTGCTGGGGTTCTTCATAAAGCTTGGCCTGATGGGATGCCTCCCTGACTTGATCTACTGGTGATGGACTGAGACTAGTTAGAGCTGACTGGTGAGTTATCGTGTCGACAAATGACTTGGCTGTCGGCTGGCTGGGAGTTGGCACCGGTGTCCGTTTGGGATTGACTGCAGGGATGCCAAAGCGGCGAAGCTGGTATTGGTAGTCCTGGCGGCTCAGTAGTTGCTCCATATCCAGACCGATGCCGTTGTCTGCCAAGAAGGTGAAGACCTTGTGCTGCCAAGTGTGTGGTGTGTGGACGATGCTGGCGAGAGGAAGATTGCCATATCGTTTTTGGTAGCCAGCAGGAATGGTGGATGTCAGTGCGGCGTGGCTGAATATCCGTTTCTCATAAGTGGTCAGTATGTCACTTGGGGGCGCCAAATAGACCCAAATTTTGAAACTGTGGGAACCTTCAATCAGGTAGAAATCGCCACAGTCCAGATAGATCACCGCTTTATCGCTCATAGCCCCATCCATGGGAGCGAAGCTGGTTTTTACTTCCTTACCCAAAATCCCTTTAACGATTTGCTGGGCCCGGTTACCGAGTAGCAGACGGGTATTACGGATCAGTTTGAGTTTGAACAAGCCCTCCAGAAACAGCTTTCTGGCGGGAAACATCCGCTGTAATTCGTCGTTATGACTCTGGATCCCATATTGCTCAACGGCCTGCAAAAAGAGGCGAAGATCCTCTTTGGATAGCCAGCCTCTGACCTTTTGAATCCGTGCCTCGCCCAGTGGTTGCCACCATTGACGGTAATTTGTGGCGGCGCTGGATATGCGGGGATCGCCTGCCAGGTTGAGGATGAAGGTTTGCCAGGCATCGCTGGGCTCCTGGCCTGTACGGTCGATCAGGATCTCCAGCGCGGCATGGCCGATACAGCGGTCCCCCTCAAAGGGAGCCTTGCTGACCGAGGGTTTAAGTAGCTCATCCATCACAGGTGACCATTCGTCCAGTGACAAAGTGCGCAAGGTCTCGAGATAGAAGTGAGCCCGACAGATATCGCCATAGCGGCCATCATCTAGGCCTTGCAGGCCTAGTTCGCTAAATGTCGCACCAAGCTCGCGTCCTGCTTGTAGCGTCTGTTCGGCGAGCTGACGTGGGCCGTTCAGTCCAAGGAGTTTGTGCCCTTCTTGTTTTAGGCTAATGAGCGGGTTCGGCCGCAGGGTGGCAATACGAGGTTCTGGCAGTTGCTCCAGTTGTGACAGCAGTGCCTGTTCCAGCAGAGCACGAAAGCCATCATGTTGGTCTAGCAAGTCGAATTGGCGAAAGTAGAGCTGTACCAGTTGCTGAAGTGTTATTCGAGTCAGCCTGGGTTGTTGGGCATGCAACAGCGCGGAGAGGAGTTGGGGGCTGAGCAGCCGTTCGGCATACTGGTCGCCACTAAGCCAAAACCAACTGAGTGCACGAGCAGTGAGTCGGCGCTTCAGCAATCCAGGTAATGCCTCAAACCGGCCTGATATGGCCATGTTGCGCAGCAAGGTCAGCATCTGGCTGAAGGCGTCGTTGTGCCCTGCTGTCCCTTCCATCCTGGAAGCCTTCGTCTGGAGTTCGGTCCAGGCGTTTACCGTGGGTAGGCCCCAAGAGGTTGCCATGGATTTGGCCTCGGGCAACTTCATTGCTGAAGTTCCTCCTGCAGCCGTTCCTTCACTTGTTCGTACTGTGCGCTGTCTGGTCTGCGGATGGTAAAACGAATGTCGATGCGACGATTACGCTTAAAATCTGTCTCCGTCACTTGATTAGACACCGCTGGCCGTGTTTCTCCATAGCCACTGACCGAAAAGAGGGGATGGCCATCTCTATTTTTCAGCCGGGATAGTTGTTCATCACCGATGAGTGATTTTTCCCAAAACTGCCAGAGGGAAATGGCGCGGAAGGTTGACAGCCCCCAGTTACCCTTGCCCATAAAGCCCTGCAGGGGACGGTTGTCGGTATGTCCTTCGATGAAGATGGTATCTAGGAACTCCACTCGATTGTCACGAGAGATTACCATGTTAAGCACTTCGCCTATTTCCCTGGCCCGAGATTGATAGGTCGGACTTATATCAAAGGCGCCAGTTTCAAAGCCGAGCAGTTCGTTGGGAATGCTCAAGACGGTGTGATTCTGGCTGACCTCTACCTTGATGCCGCGCTTGCGCAGGGTCTCTACTGCTTCGTCAAGAATTGTGCGGCGTACTTGCTCGGCTTGTTTTAGCGCGACAATCTCTTCTTCAAACTTGGCTTGTTTATGCTCCAGCTCTTTTTGGATCTCCATCAGCTGCAGGATCAGGATCACCGAGGCCATAATAAAGATGACGAGCAGGGCGGACATGATGTCGGAAAAGGACATCCAGTAGGGATTTTCTTCGTCAACGTTGGTGGTTTGAGCTTTACGAAATTGCATCAGCGTTGCTCCAGCTCATCCAGCACACTGCTCATGGCTTCGGCCGTGTGATACATCTTGGTGGCATATTCCAGAGAAACCTTGTTCCACTGATCCATACGCTCATGAACCTGGGTGCTGACTTCGCTGGCGTATTTTTGCAGCCACTGTTCAGCCTGTTTTTCGATGGCTTCAACTTGGGAACGCAACGTCTCGCCTAAGGCATTGAATTCGGTTCTCACCCCTGTCAGGAATTGTTGCTGCGTTTGCTTCATCTCAACAAAGCCATGGCGAGCCTCACTGGCAGCCTGTTCGAAACGTTCTGCTCCCATCAGCAAGCCATCTTGCAATCTGGCCAGCATTTCGGCTTGTTGCTTGAGTTGATCAGTAAGTGCAGCATTTTGGCTACCGGCTTGCTCAATTTGTTGTGTCACTTGTTCCAAGCGCTGCCCCAGTAGATCGGCGGCAGAACGGACATTGGTGGAGAGCAGGCCTAGCTGATTGGCACTGCTGTCCATATGCTTGCTGCTCTGGGCTGCGGAATCGGTCACTTGCTGCAAGCGAGTCAGCAATTGCTGGTGCTGTTCCGCCATTTGGCGGCTTTGTTGTTGACCGGCTTGCACTGAGTCGGCTAAGGCGGTCAACAACGCTTGCTGCTGTTGTGTTACGTCAGTCAGCTGCTGTTGGAATTTATCCTGACGAATCTGTTCGCGAACATCCGCCTGAGCACCTTGTTGACTTAAGTTATCCAGCAGTTTGCCAACGGCATCCTGCAATGTGTTCTGTTGTTGCTGTACGGCCGAGGTCATAGCCTCGATTTGCTGTTGGCTCGCGGTGCCCAGACTGCCCAGCATTTTTTGTTGCTGCTCCAGTAACGTGGTTTGCTGTTGCTCATGTTGCTGGGCCAAGTCACCCATCATCTTACCAAATCGACTCTCCAACTGGCCTTGTCGTTCGTCTGCCGAATTGGCCAGTTGTTGCAACTGCTCCTGGAAACGTTTGGACTGCTCATCCTGAGCATCCAGGCTGCTAGTCTGTTGAGAGCTTAATTTACTAAACAGCTGTTCAAGACGTTCGCCCATGCTGCTGACGGCGATATTGACATCCGCGGCCACTTTTTCGAGCTGTTCACCCTGTACTCTGCCTGCCGAGCTCATACCCTCCATAAAGCTGCTTACCAGGTTTTCCATCACCTGGCTTGATTGTTGATTAGTGGAATGAACTAGGGTTTGGATGGCCGGCCCCATGATATTATTAAGTGTGTCAGTGAGGGCATTTTGCATAGCTTCGCTCATGCCATTGATGCTTTCTTGCAGTCGGTCTCCGATCCGCTCGTGCAGCTCCTGCAGTGCTTCTTTACTTTCTTTGCTGTACTCGGCGATATGCACCAGAGATTGTTCCGCAGGGAGTCTTGGATAGAGGAAATCAATCCTGTTTTGCAGGTCTTGGATATCGTTCAGCGCTTTGCGTTCAAACAGCTTTTCACACAGATTGAGCAGGAGACTGAAAGCAACCCCCCAGACCGAGGTCATAAATGCAACTGCTGCGCCAGAGATGAGCTTATTGATACCACTCTTGAGGGTCTCGATTTCTGCCGTATTGCCCACTAGCCCCTCTAGACCAATGGTTAATCCAACAAAGGTTCCGAGCACCCCGATCGCCACTAAAAAGCTGGGGGTCGCTGCTAGTAAACGGCTGGCGGTTAGGCCCGTTGCCAAGGTTTTTGCATTGAAAAAATGCTCCGCGTCAATGCTGTTGAAAAGTTGTTTCTTGTCAGAAGATAAGACAAGGCTTTCATCAAATTCCTGCCAGAGATGACCAATATTGTTGGCATTCAGCTTTTGAGCCCTCTGAAGTATTTCACGGCGAGAGTAAGCCAATGTTTCTCTACTTTGCCCATCCAACAAAGATCTCAATGCTTTGTTTCTTTCAATGAAATTGAGGTAGTGCTTAATCAAAAAAAACAGGGATAGTAAAAAGATGAAGCATGTGAATGACCAGAACCACGCACTGATCCCATTGGTAGTGCCATTCAGCATCTGGCTAAAGTCAGGCCATAGGTGTTTAAGTAAATCCCACATGTCTAATCCCAAATGTTCAACTGATTCTTGAAAAAAACCGGCAGTCTTTAACCTAGTGTTTTGACCAGGTCGAGATAACGAATGAACAAAAACAAAGTAATCCGCTCAACAGATGAGCCGCGTCAATCTGGTTTTGCCGGCACCATACCACAAACTTACCTAACTACTTTTCCCTAATACCCCCACCGGTTAAACGCCAGCGGCATCTTGTTGAGCTTCTCGCGATGCTCGCGCCAGTTGGGCAGATGGGTATCCATCAGTGTGATAAATCGCTGGTTATGTTTGCGTTCTAACAGATGCACCAGTTCATGAACCACAATAAATTCCAGGCATTCAGGGGGCTTCTTGACTAGTTCGAGGTTAATCCAGATGCGGGCCGTATCCGTTTTGCAGCTCCCCCACATGGTCTTCATCCGTTTGATACCGACAAACGAAGGGGTGACGTTGAGCAAGGCCTGCCACTTGGCAATCAATATCGGCAACCGCTGGCGCAGCAATTGGCGATACCAGCCCAGTAGCAAGGCTTCTCGCTTCGCGGCGTCATAATGAGCGGGAACCCGCATCCGGATCCACCCCCCTTGTAGCTTGACGCTGTGCGCACCCTCAACCAGGATCACCTCCAATCGATAGCCCCGTCCCCAAAGGTAGTGCGTCTCGCCACTGCACATCTGGCGCTCGCTCTGACGTGGCTGCGCCTGAAAGTGGGCCTGTTGTTGGCGGATCCAGGGCAAGCGTCTGACCACTGCCATTCTGATGGCCGTCTCCGACAGCGACGCCGGGGCCGAGACGCGCACGCGACCATCAGGGGGCAGCACATTGATGTGCAGGTTCTTGATCCCCTTATGCTGCAACTCCAGCGTGAGCTCACCAATGGTGATCAGGGGCATCAGTGGTACTCCTGCTGCGCTTTCACCAGCTCCATCACCTCGGCAACGGTCACATCGTATCCCTTGGTTTCTTCGGCAATGGCAAACGCGATCTCCCGCTCCTTGAAGCGATCGCCATACCAATCGGCCTTCTTGGTATAACGCACGGCGGTATCAATTCTGGCCACCAGCAGCTCATCCTTGCCCAGATTGTCATAGAGTGCCCGTTTGGCTGCCGTGTCTATGCTCTCTGGGTAGGCGCTCTGGCTATGGCTCTGTGGATATTTCACCTGCTTGGCCAGCTCGCGGACCTTTTCCAGATACTCCTGATAGGAGATGGCCTGCTGGCGGCGCAGATCGATCAGCTCATCGAGCAGCACCGACATCCTCTCGTAGTATTTGGGGTTGACCGGGTTCTCATCGACGATGGTCCGGCGCACGTTGTTTTCAATCGCCTCGGCCATCGACTCCTGATTGTCGCGCATCTCCTTGGGCAACCCATCCAGCGCCTCGGGGCCGCGCTGGATAATGAGCTCCAGCAGCCCCAGCTCCTCAAAGTCCATCAGCGTCTCGCTGGGGTCGGCATCCACCCACAGATCCAGCATCTGGCGCATGCCCGGCTCGAACTGCTTCATATCCACCAGATCACCACTGGCCAGCTTGATCTCATCCCGGACCTTGGCGAAGTGTTCGACCTCCTGCTTGATCGAGGCGGCCTGCGAGGCGCTGTAACCCGCCTCCTCCAGCTCACCCGCCAGATTGGTAAAGGCGCGGATCAACTTGGCCACCAACTGATAGAGGGTCAGCCGCAATGCCTCTTTCTCGCTCAACGTCTCTTCATCGGCTCCCGGCTCACAACAGAAATAATGCTGATAATCGAGTTGCGACTTGGGCGCCTTCACCGGCTCACACAAGGCACGGACGGCTTCCAGAGCGTTATCCAGATCCTCTTTGGCCTGGGCCAGTCGATCCTTGAGCAGCCCGGCCACATCCTCCTTGTCATAACCCGCGAAGGCCTCGGCCGTATAGTCGTTGACCGTCTTCTCCAGCGACTTGAACAGGTCTTTGTAATCGATGATGTAGCCGTACTCCTTGTCGTCACCATCCAGCCGATTCACCCGACAGATGGCTTGGAACAGGTTGTGATCAGCCATCTTCTTGTCGATATAGAGGTAGGTGGCAGAGGGGGCATCAAAACCGGTCAGCAGCTTATCCACGACAATGAGCAGCCGCATCTGGCCCGGCTCTTTGATAAAACGCTGCTTGACCAGTTTTTCAAACTCTTCGACCCGCTTAGCCGCCTCATCCTCCGGCTGCTCGAAATAGTCGGCCAGCATCTTGCGATAGATGTTGTACTTGGCCAGCTTCTCCGTCAGCCCCTCGCCCGTCTCCTCGCCCTTGATCTCGCTGGCATTGGGTTGGTAACTGGTGACGATGGCGCACTTGCCAGCAAAACCGGCCTGGCTGAACATCTCGTAACTTTTGCAGGCTTGATAGACGCTGGCGCAGACCAGCATGGCATTGCCACGACCATCGGCCAGCCGGGGCTTGCGCTCGAAGTCGAGCAGAATATCGGCCACTATCTGCTCCAGCCGCGAACGACTGGAGAGCAGCTTCTGCATTGAGGCCCACTTCTGTTTAAGCTGCTGCTTGCCCAGCCGCGAGAGATCCTTGGTCTTGGTATCGAACCACTCATCCACTTTTTTCTGGGATTTGACCCGCTGATCGATATCCCGCGCCTCGTAGCGCAGATCCAGCACCACGCCATCACTCACCGCCTCGTTGAACTTGTAGGTGTGAATGTAGGGGCCAAAGACCTCGATGGACTTTTTTTTGTCCTGCTTCATCAGCGGTGTGCCGGTAAAACCGATAAACAGAGCCTCCGGCAACAGGCTCTTCATAGCCCCATGCAACTTGCCAGACTGGGTGCGGTGACACTCATCGACAAACACAAACAGCTGGCCCTTGGGGCTGAAGTCCGAGGGCAAGCTGCGGCGCATATCAGCAATAAAATCATCCGAGCTGCCATCATCTTCGTCATCCGACTCGCCTTCTGGCGTGCGACCGAACTTGTGTACCAGCGAGCAGATAAGCCAAGGGTTATGGGCATGCAGACGGGTCACCAGATCGGCACCGCTTTTGGTGCGCAGGATCTCCTCCTCCACCCCACTGAATACCTTCTCGATCTGCTCATCGAGTTCGGTACGGTCGGTGATGATAAGCACCCGACTGTCGGTCACATTTTCGCGGATCCACTTGGCCAACCAGACCATGGTCAGGCTCTTGCCGCTGCCTTGGGTGTGCCAGATGATGCCGCCATCCCGGCGGCGGATATAGGCCTTGGCGGCACGGATGCCGAAATACTGGTTATGGCGGCAGGTTTTCTTGGTGCCCGCATCAAACACGATAAAGTCGTGGATCAGCTCCAGAAAGCGCGCCTTACTGCACAACTGTGCCAGATGCTGGTCCAGCAGATTGGCACTCGGCAGATCGACATGGTCGGAATGGATTGGATCGGCTGGCTCTTTCCACTCCAGATAGTATTTCTCGTGGGTTTCGATAGTGCCGTAGCGCACCCCTTGGGTGTCGTTGCCCGCCATCACCAACTGCATGGTGGTGAAGAAGTTACGGATAAAATCCTTCTTCTGGTTATCCAGGTTCTGGTGGATACCTTCAGAGACAGAGACGGTAGATCGCTTGAGCTCAATGACGCCAAGGGCAATGCCGTTGACATAGAGCACCAGATCCGGCCGTTTCTTATGCTCGCCCTTGACCGTCACCTCTTCGGCAATGGCAAAGTCGTTGGCCTGCGGATTGGCCCAATCGATCAGCCAGACGGTTTGGTTCTGCTCGCCTGCCCCTACTTTTTCCTTTACGCCATAACGCAGCAGGCGATAGACCTCCTTGTTGGCATCATAGAGGATGCGCCCTTCGCCCAGGCTCGCTGCCCGATCCAGTTGCCTGAGTACCTTGGGGATCAGCGCCGCGTCCACGCCCCGCCCCACCAGCCAAGCGGTCAGCAGTTCGGGCTCGACATTCCGGTTGTTCTCCCGCTTATGCCAATCCCCCAGATAGCGATAGCCCAGCTTCTGCTCGAAAAGATGGATCACGCGGTTTTGGGTTGCCCGTTCACGTTGGCCGACTGAAATCATGCTCTCTATCCCTGTTATTCTCTCAAGCCGCCGCGACAACCGCGCAGCCGCTTCTATTCGTTACACCAACGTCGTTACACCAATCCCTGCTGCAAACGGGTCAAGGCGATCTGCAGGCTGCGATCATCAAACAGCCGCGCCTTGCGCTCACCCCACGGGGTTCCCGCTGGCCAGCGATGCAACCCCTCGCGCAGCGCGCTCAGTGTCGGCGCACAGCCCTCTTCGGCGATCAACCAATCCACCGTGGCCAATAACTCCATGCCATAGGGCGACTCAAAACCATCGATTAACGCGGTCGTCTGCTCCAGTATCGGTAAAAATGCTTTGGCCTCGGTCTGGAGATAAACGGCAAGCTCTTGTTTTTTAGCCTCATTAAACCAGATGACATCAAACGGCTTGCTATCCGGGATGCGCTTGTCGGACTGCAGATAACTGCCGTCCATCGCATTGAGCAGATGGGTCAGATTGTTGGCATAAGGGCCATAACGATGGGCCTTAAACTGCAACTGCAGCGGATCCCCCAGCGGGTTACGGCCAATGACCCGAGCCAGAAACCAGGCCAGTTTCTGGATCTCCAGCAAGCTGCACTCCATCCCTAAAAACCAGTAGCGACGCACCAGTTCAGCAATCAGGGCCCGGGCCGGAGTCAGCTCCGCCACCCCGCCGCGCTTGGCCACATTTTGGTATTGGCTACTGGGCTCATAGAGCAGGATATCGATATCCAGATCGCCCAGTGCCGTTTCGATCGCCTGTTTGACCTCCGGCCAAGGCAGACCGCCGTTGCCAGCCCCCAGTGGTGGAATGGCAATCGAGGAGACCTGCTGCGCCTGTAACCAGGCCCGCAGATCCTGCAAACCGTCCTGGATCCACGCCATCTGTGCCGGATTGCGCCAGTGCTGTTTGGTCGGAAAATTCACGATCCAGCGCGGCCCTAGCAGCTCACCCGTCTGGGTAATAAACATCTTGCCGGTGACGACATCACCCTGCTTGCACGCCTCGGCATAGGCACGCATATTGGCCGGGAACCGCTCTTTGAACATCAAGGCGATCCCCTTGCCCATGACACCGACGGTGTTGACGGTATTCACCAGTGCTTCAACCGGAGCATCCAGCAGATTGCCTGTTGTATATCGAATCATCTGAAATACCACCCATCACGGACATAGACGGGGCGCGCGACCCCGACCCGATTCATGCATTGTTCCACGCTGTTCTTTATTTCTTCGTTGTAACACACCACGCCCAGCAACGCCTCGATGGGGCAATGTTGATGGATCAAGGCCTCGGCCTGATAGCGTTCCAGCTTGCTCAAATCTTCCGCATCACGCTTGAAGTCACGGCGCTGCAACAGTGGCCAGTCAATCCGCCCCAGATCGCCAAGATCGACATAGAAATTGGCCCACTGGTAATAGGCATGGCTATCGGTAAACACAAACGGTAGCCCCAATTCAGCTATGCGATGCAGGCTGGAAACCAGGATCAGGATTTCATCATTTTCACGCTGGGGAACACCGCGCCCTGAGTGAATATTGCTGAGCATGGGAGAAAACGGCGTGAAGTAGAAGGGCACATAGTCATTCAACACGCCGTAAGGCGCCAGCGGCACCGGATGGCGCGCGCGCTTGGCAATCAGCTCCGGCAACCCGATATGCACCCAGTGCGGGCTTTGCTGCTGACCATTCCCCGCCCACAGGCCATGGGTCAGGATCCATTCCAGATTATCCCGATGCACGATCCGGAATATCAGCGCCTTCTGCGGATTCAGGCTCTGGCTATAGTCATAACCCATGCCGTATTAGCTCCTATTTTGACAATTGGCTGCATTTTCAACCTCATCGAAATAAGTCTGAAATTCAGCGATCATCTGCGATTGATGGGCCAATGCCAGCTCACTATTCCAGTGTTCATGTTCATAAATCAGCGCCAGCTTGATCGAATCCACACGGTTTTTATTCCGCTCCTGAAAACGGACTCGTTTTTCGACATAGGGCTTATTGCCATACTCCGAATTGATACTGCGTGATACCAGCCCCAAATTACCAAAGCAGTCGAGCATTTCCTGATCAACCTTATTGGAATCTACAGACTCTGGACTCTGAGGGGAAACATGCTCCACCGAGTTTCGGGCCGTCATTCTAAAGGCGCGCCACTTGTCATCTTTCTGGTTGCAATAGCGTTCCCAGAGAATGTATTCCAGCTTGTAGAACCAGTAATGCGCAAAACTAGTCCCGTCATTAGCTGTTAGCACAGACTGCATATCGCGAAGTGGGTAGGCCTCACTCCATGGATTACGCACAAACTCGCGAGTGCGTTCGATCAGAGGCTGCTCACTGTCACTGCACAGTAGATGGTTATCCAGATACTTCAGATAGTGATGGGCGTTTTTACCACCTTGATCCAGCAGATAATTTAGAAGAGGCGTTAACCAATAATGGGTTGTCAATTGCTGCGAGTGATAAAGCATGCTTTGCAGCATGGCAAAGCCGCTTTCAACATCTTGACTGTCGCGGATCAGACTACAATATCCTCGACTTTCGTTTACTCTTAGTCGCCGAATCCCGAGATTCTCTTCATTTTCATCATCAGTGAGCCATTTGATCACATGCTTGTCGAACAGATAACGGCAACGCCACAACAGTTCTATAAAGCTGCGAACCTCATTGGTCTGTACCGACTTTTCACACTGAGCCAATCCATCCAGCCAATGCGTCTGGAAAATCTGTAGCAGCTCTTTATCCAGGATCTTGCTGATGTCGTCTCGATGCTGTCGCAAGAGGAAAAGACGCAGAACATGTTGCAGCAACATGGGAAAGCCGATAATGCTGCGCACATCATCTGCTTCATAACTCTCCTCGTCTTTGGAGTTCTCATCAGAAGGCTCAATAAGAAGCGCCCCATTTTTGAGAATATCCTCTAGTGACTGAGGCTCAAGTTCCTGTTGTCTGCCAAGCTCCCGCAGTGCATCGCGTACCGCAACGGGATCGGCTAGTCGCTCTCGATCCTGTTTTCCTGCCTCTGCATCATAAAGTGGCATCAGTTTGAGCCCCTTGACAGCCCGCAGGTTTTTTTCGACATAGGCACCCATAAACGAGCAGGCATCCCACATCTGGCCATACACGTCCCGCTCACTGCGCTCCGGCAACAGTGCCAGCAAGCGTGCCTTGAGGATCTCGTGATGCTGCAGTTGGACACCACGATTATTGATGACCTCAAACAGCTTGTTGAGATCCGTATTGGCCGGTACGCGGGTCAAGACCAGCTTTACCCGATCCCGGATAAACATACCTAGTTTGACAAGATCAACATGGCGACGTTTATTCGTCCCATCTGTGAAGTATCCCTCTATGACCTGCATGGCATAACCCAACGCAGCGGCTTCCGGCTCATCGGGTACGGCACGACCTTCCAGCAACGCCGTAAAAAATCGGCTAACACCGGGGCGAATGGCAAACCGAATGCGCGGCTCACGACCTTCCCCTAACCAGGCACCGCAAAAATCGTGAAGCGGGTTAACGCTGGTGTGCACTGTCATTGAAGTGGGAAGCAGACGCTCCAGCACCACACTCAGCAACCACAGGGTCGTAAAACGCTGTTGACCATCGATAAGATCCAGCAAAGGGTGTCCGCACTGGGTCTTCCCCTGCTCAATAACCAATGCGCCGCCCAGATAGAACACATCCTTGTCCGCTTCACAGGCACCCACCAGATCATCGAGCAAGACCTTGATCTGGTCACTGCCCCAGACGTAGAGCCGCTGATAGATGGGAATATTGAAGAGGCGTTTATCGGCAATAATCTCGGTCAACGAGGTCAATTTTGATTCGTGTTGCATCTTAGGCTTCACTCCCCCGACCAACAGGCCAGTACCCAGTTGTTACTGTCCGCGACTGGTTCTTTCCCCAAATACTCCAGCAAGGCATCCAGATAACGCCCCTGCACCCCATGACCCCGAGTGATACCCGCTGCTTTTTTATATCCCTCACTGCGCGCGATTTCAGACCGAAGAAAGGCTTTCACCTCCTCCGGGCGATAGGCACCACTTATCTCATCCAGCAGGTTGTATGGTGCATCTTTGAGGTATTTAAGTGGTGATGTCTGGAAGATGTAACTGTTTTTAAGCCGTAATCCGCCCAGAACCAACTCCAACCCAATCGCCACCGTTGATAACTGTTGATAGCCAAATCGATCCACATACATCAGCAGGGCCAACTTGAAGAGCTCTTGCAGATAGCTGGAATTAACACACACGACCCGCCGATAAAAATCACGAAACTTAAGCAGTTCCTGATTGCTGCTTGCTTGATACAGGAGTGCATCGAGCAAGGCCGCATATTTTTGCGCATAGAGGAAAAACCCTACCCCCTTGTGGATCGGTTGCCGCAGGGTGAATGGCAAACTCGCCGAATTCCAGCCCACCTGAACTGGCGACAACGCAAGTTGATAATCATCGCAGCCCTGTAATGTCAATGAACTGGCAAACTGATTCCGGTGCCCCGGGTAAAGCGGGATCTCATCGCTGTTCTGATCCGAGATGCTCTTGTGCTGAAAGGTTTCTAGCAAGCGATCATGATCTTCACGCTCAATGCACTTACTGCCCCGCCAGTTACGCGCGCGCCATAGGAAGTGATTGAACAGGACAGGAGCAAAATCCTGCCGTTGGTTCATTTGTCGCTGAGGGCCTGCCGCTTGCACCGACTCCCAACGCTGAGCACAGATTTTTTGCAACGCTTCAGTATCTGTTTTATCCGTCCCGCTGACCGCCCGCAGATGATAAGCCTTGAGCAGGTCGGTCGCATTGAGTGGCACGCCACGATGGTTCTGGGTGTCAAAAAAGGTAAAGGCCAGATCCTCCCGCTCTACCGTGATCACGGTAAAACGCAATTGATCAAAGATGGAAGGATCGAGCTTGGCAGGATCTCGCTCGGCTATTAGCCGTCGAGTCTCGCGTAAATTACGCGCCGAAATGGGCGAGCGATAATGAAATGCTATTCCCTGGGGTAACGAACCATGCAAAGCATGGTGCAGTACGGCCAGCGTGCTGAGCCGTTGCTGGCCATCGATAACAAACCTCGCCAGCTTCTCATCGTGCCGGTGCAGCAACACAGTACCGAGGTAGTAGACATGCTCTGTGTTGTTTTTTTTGAACTCGTGCAAATCATCCAGCAGTTGGTTCACCTTGAGTGAATCCCACACATAGGGCCGCTGATAGTGATCGAGTTGTAATGCCGCGCCTTCAGTACACAACTCGGCAAAGTCCATTACCCGAACCTTAACTGCTTGCTCCTGCATGGAGGCAATGACTTCTGGTGTGTGCAGGCTTTCGGCGTTCATTTCGCTATCCCGATGTTCAGTTATAAGGGCCGCTATCCTGCGGCCTGTTTTTATGGTTATCCCTGGGGGCAACCACAGCAGTCAATCAAACAACTAAAGCTGGATTTATATCGATATTTCAACAACATAATAAAAACAGCCGCACAAAACAACCGCATCAGTCAAGCAACCATCAAGCAAACTCCGCACTGGCTGGGCCCGAGACATCCGGCGCGGTGCGATTGCTCCGGGGGGCTGAGCCATGCTGACGCTGATATACCATGATCCGGTGTTGCCCTGTGGCACACAGACCGCCGAGCCCTCCCCTGAGTCGCCTCTTCCCGGAGCAGACAGGTACAAGGGGAAGATAGGGTTATGCCTTGCGGCTAAAGCGCCAGACGAGAATATATAATACCAATAAAATCAATAAGTTATATCTTATTGATTTTGCCAATTATTTTATATCTATTTGATTTTATTGATTTTTTTGATAGCCCCCTCTTAATCTCCCCCTTGCAAAGGGGGAGGAACGCCCCCCTGAAAAGGGAGAGGCACTTATGCCCCCGCCGCCAGCGGCAGGCGGATTTTGCCGGTCAGCAGTTGCTGCATCATGCCTTGTTTGAGGGCGCGGGCCTTCTCCAGCTTCTGGGTCAATGCCTGCAGCTCGTTATCCATATCGGATAAAATAGTGGCAATGGCGGTTTGTTCTTCTATATTCGGAGCAGAGAACTCGAAATTTACAAAATCCTTTTGATAAAGGTGGGTTATGGTTGAACCAGCCGTTATTTGATTCATGAAATCGTTAAAGAGTCGAGATGTGAGAACATAAAACAGGTAGCGCGGTACAAAACTATTGTTTTTGGGGCGAATAACAAAAACCCCACTATTGAGTGTAGCGGGCTTCTCTAGTGCTGATACATATCCAACTTTACCAACAGTTCCATCTTTAGTGATCAAGACATCATTTTCTCTGAGCTGGATATTAGTATCTTGTTTATAACGCCATTCACTCACATAGCAGCATTTATCCCACATCACAGCCCCAGCATCAAAATCGATACCAGTCACCAGATAAATATCACCTGAGACTTGATACTCTTTCGTTGTCAGAGCCTGCCAACCAATACGAGCTTTTAGTACAGCATCCTGACCAATTGAAATCTCTTCCCAATCATCCGGAATATCTCCCAGTTCGCTGGGTTTATAGCCTTTAGGCGTACCATCGGGGCGTAGGGCGAAGGCAGGCAGGCGGGTGCGGCCGGTCAGCAGTTGCTGCATGGTGCCGCTCTTGATGGCCTGCTTCTTGGCGATCAGCTGCTCCAACGCATCGATCAGCGCATCGCTATCCGACAGCACATTGGCAATGGCGGTTTGTTCGCCTGAATCATTTGGAACTGGAATTTTAATTTTTTTTAGATTAGCCAATGTTATTTCAAAAAACGTACTTCCTTTCGCCTCTTGAGCTGCCTGCTCTAATGCATTAGGACTTTGCAACGCCCAGTAAATATATTTATTTGACACATTTGGCAACGGGGATATTCTTGCCGTACCCTGCGTTAAATTAGCTCCTGCGACAGAAGGCGGGACATTCCTTACGTGACCTAATTTCCCACGAAGAGCATAAATAATATCTCCTTCATCTACTCTAGATCTTGCGAATGCTGCTGCAATTTCCACACTCGTTCTAAGCATTCCATCCACATTAAGCTCTCTGTCCGTCATATCTGAAACACGCACATATGGAATACCGTTCACGATATGTGGTCCACATTGCACGATCCCATAGGTGATTGGCACTCGGCACAGATGCTGTAACTCCTTAATATTCCAAGCCTCCGGAATAACCCCCACTTCGGTCTGCTGATAGCCTGCCGGGATCGCCTTGCCTGCTGCCTCTTGCATCATCTGTTCTGCCATTATGCCCACTCCAGCCCTATGCTCTTCAGATGAGCGGCGACCTTGGCCTCCAGAGCTGCGACCTGCTGGGTCAGTTGCGGCAAGGTGGCGCTGTAGCGCTCCTCCAACTCTTTGACGCGGTTGGCCAGCTGCTGGGTGATGCGCTCAATCTCCGCCTCAATGGCGGCCTGCAAACTGGCGCGCCACTTATCCTCCACCAGCAGTTGCTTGATCTCACTCTCCAGAAGCTTGGGGTAACGGGCAACCACCGCCCGATCCAGCGCCTCTTGCGCTTTTTTTACCGCCTTTTTAGCACTGCTTTCGGCTTCGAACAGCTTGATGGCGGTTTTCAGCGCCGCCTTTTCCTCGGCATCGCTGGCTTGCTTGAGCCGCGCCTTCAGGCTGGCGGGGTTGATCTTGCCCGCGTCGTTGGCCGCGTCACTCAGCAGCCCCTCCTCGCCGCCCTGCTCTTCCAGATTGCTTTCCAAGGCTTGGCTTGCCTCATCCGCGGCGGCCTGCAAGGCGTCGATTGCAGCCTGCTCGTCGGCAAAGAAGCGTGCCACCAGCAGCGCCGGTGGCAGCAGCTCGGCCTTGTATTTACTCTTGCCTAGCACCAGATCCGGCGTCTCTTTGAGCTTCTCGCCCCTATCGACTTTAAGCTCGCGCAGCACCTTGCCCGCCGCCCAGCCATCCTGGGAGAGCACATAGACATCGTCCTGCATCACGGCATGCCAGTAGTCCATCAGCAGCTGGTAGATATCGTAGTTATCGATCAGCGGCAACGGCGCATAGGCGGCGAGCAGCGATTCGCTGATCTCCTCGATCAATGCCTTGGGCGATTCGCCCGGCTCAATCTCCGGCAGATGGCACTCGGTAAACCAGCGCGAGAAGGGTTCGAGTGAAGCAGATGCAAAACGTACAAATTCGGGGTGCGCCAGTATGGTGCCCTTGACCTTGGCGGCCTCCACCAGACCATGGCTATAACCCGCATGGGCCGGGGCAAACAAATCGGCCCGCAGGGTCGGAAACACCTGCCAGTAAGCGCCCAGGGCGTCGATATCCCGATTGGGAATGCCGCCTTTAAGGTGGGCGGCCAGATCGTGCAGATCTTCGGCCTCGCTGGCATCGATATAGCGCGGAATATTCAGGTTGTAGTCGTTGGCGGCGATCTCGGAGAGCGGCACGGCGCGGCTGTAACGGGGAATTACCTGCTCGCGGGTAAAGGTATCGACAATCTTGTGGATGTCCTGCTCGCGCAGCCGGTTCTTGTTGCCATCTTTGATAAAGCCTTTACTGGCATCGATCATAAACAGGCGCTGGCTGGTATAGCCGTTGGCCTGGATGGCGCGCTGGTGCGCCGTCTCTTTGTCGATGACGATGATGCAGGCCGGAATGCCGGTGCCGTAGAAGAGGTTGGCAGGCAGGCCGATGATGCCCTTGATAAAGCCCTGTTTGAGCAGATTCTCGCGGATGCGCGCCTCGGCATTGCCACGGAACAGCACGCCGTGGGGCAAGATCACCGCCCCCTTGCCACGGCTGTTGAGGCTCTTGATGATGTGCAGCAAGAAGGCGTAATCGCCGTTTTTCTCCGGCGGTACCCCCCAGACAAAGCGGCCAAACTCATCGTGCTCAGCATCCAGGCCGCTGGTCCAGTTCTTGTTGGAAAAGGGCGGGTTGGCGACGGCAAAGTCGAAGCACTTGAGCTGGTTGTTGCCCTCCTTCCACTGGGGCGCGGCCAGGGTATTGCCCTTCCAGATCTTGGCGGTCGGATTGTCGTGCAGGATCATGT
This sequence comes from Aeromonas genomosp. paramedia, assembly GCF_023093515.1. Lineage (NCBI taxonomy): Bacteria > Pseudomonadati > Pseudomonadota > Gammaproteobacteria > Aeromonadales > Aeromonadaceae > Aeromonas > Aeromonas genomosp. paramedia. The sequence continues at coordinate 391,843 of NZ_JAAROG010000003.1, read as the reverse complement.
TCATGCGCGCCAAGGCGCTGGTGGCGTTATCCATCTCCTGACCGTAGATGGTGAGCCCCTTGGGTCCCGCCTCGTCACTGGCCTTGAGCAGCAAGGAGCCGGAGCCGCAGGTGGGGTCGTAGACGGTGGCATCTTGCGGCGTCTGGCGACTGATGCCGATCACCTTGGCCAGAATGCGCGACACCTCGGCCGGGGTATAGAACTGCCCCTTGGACTTGCCCGATTCAGTGGCAAAGTGGCGCATCAGGTATTCGTAGGCATCGCCTAGCAGATCATCGCCCTCGGTGCGGTTGGCGGAGAGATCCAGCCCCTCGAAGATGCCAATCAGCTTGGTCAGGCGGTCGATCATCTCCTTGCCCTTGCCGAGCTTGTCCTCATCGTTGAAGTCGGCGATGTCGATGACGCCCTTGAGATCATTAGCTTCGGCCAGCGCCGAGATGGTGAGGTTGATCGCCTCGCCGATATTCGCGGTCCCCTTGAGCGCCACCATGTCACTAAAACTCGCCCCGTGCGGCACCTCAATCATGGCGTAGGGGTTACCCTTGGCCTTGTCGGAAACGTACTTCACAAACAGCAGGGTGAGCACATAGTCCTTGTACTGGGAGGCGTCCATGCCACCGCGCAGTTCATCGCAACTGGCCCACAGGGAGGAGTAGAGTTCGTTTTTCTTGATAGCCATGGAAAGGGTTCCAATAAGAGTCAGTTTGCGCCAAGGGCGCATGGAAAACGAAAAGAGGCGATTGTTTGCACCCATACGGGTGAGCACGCCAGAGATTGCCAACGAGTTTACCCACTTGACCCCGTGGCAACCATGGTGGATATCACATCAGTGACGGATAGGCAGATCGTTTGCTGCAAAAGCCATCATTTGCCTTCCAGCAAGGCCGGCGGTGTGCTCTCGCCACGGCATTTGAGTTGTCCCAGCGCGTTGGTTCGACAGACGGTGCCATCAGATGCACGCAACTGACCAAGTGCATCTTCACGCCATGTCACCCGTTCACCGGTTTTGGCATTGCTGCCGCGAATATTGCCCAGCGCGTCTTGCCGATAGGTAGTGCCATCGCTCCCCTTAAGATTGCCGAGCGCGTCCTTACGCCAGGTCGTTCCGGTTCCCGAGTCTTTGATGTTGCCAAGCGCATCCTCACGTAAGGTGCCCTGCTTGCCATCGTCACATTGATAGCGGGTATGGCCCAATGCATCTTTTCGATAGGTGCAGTCGGCTGCAAACACGACTTGCGGCGTTAGGCTCAGCAGCAGTGCGGCCAGCGACCACTGGCGTGTCGCTAACCAAAAGCCGGGTTGGTGACTCATTGCATCTCTCCTCTGACGTGAACTCTATTGACTATACCGGGCCAGCCGCTCAGCCTCGATACTGAGGTTTTTAACATGTCGTGTTTTCAGGCGGATGCGTGATGGCAAGATCGTCCACTGAGGCGCGATCAGTCCAGCTTGAGAGAATTAACCTCGTTGGTATTTACCCACTTGCTCAAGAAAGTAGCTGCCCAGCTCACCCTTATGCTGGCTTGCTTCGCTTTCTGCGCTGGCCAAGTAACCGTTGCGCTCCTTCCATACCGCATATGCGGCGGCCTTCTCGACCTCGACCCGTTCTTGCTGCTCTTTCGGTAGGGCACACAGATTGTGACTCATACTGACCTCTTTGTTATTTGTTGGCGCCATGGTACGTCATCAGTGGCATGCGGGACTTGCGCTGGTTCAAAGGTGGTGCGCTATAATGGCTGTATATAAATACAGGTGTTTTGCCATGAAGCTGTTAACCCCAGACCCATCACCCGCCGAGGTGACCATCCCGCTGTTCTTACACCGCGCCTCTTGCGGCTTTCCCAGCCCAGCCAGCGACTATCTGGAAGGGAAGTTGGACCTTAACACCCACTGCGTGTCGCACCCTGCAGCAACCTTCTATCTGCGTGCCGAGGGGGAGAGCATGACCGGGGTCGGCATCTTTCCCGGTGACTTGCTGGTAGTCGATAAGAGCCTGACCCCGCGCCATGGTGATGTGGTAATTGCACTGCTTGACGGCGGCTTCACGGTAAAGACCTTGCAGCTCAAGCCGAGGTTGCGGCTGCTGCCAGCCAATCCGGCGTTCGCGCCTATCGACCCTTGCATGAGCCTCTCCCTGGAGCTGTTCGGAGTGGTCACCCATGTGATCGGCAATCTGAGGCAGCGTGATGGCTATAGCGCTCGTTGATGTAAACAACTTCTACGCCAGCTGTGAGCGGCTGTTTCGCCCTGAGCTGCGTGGCCGCCCGATCGTTGTGCTCTCCAACAACGATGGATGCGTGGTGTCGCGCAGCCCCGAAGCCAAGGCGATGGGTATCAAGATGGCCGGGCCCTACTTCAAGATCCGCGAGCAGTTCGAGGCGCATGGCGGTGTGGCATTCAGCTCCAACTACGCGCTCTATGGAGACATGTCTGGCAGGGTGATGAGCACATTGGAGACCATGGCCCCCGAGCTGGAGGTCTACTCCATCGATGAAGCATTCCTGTCACTGTCGGAGTCGTTTGCCGGGGACCTGACAGCCTATGGACAACAGATCCGGCAGCGAGTGTGGCAGTGGACCGGCCTAACGGTAGGGGTTGGGATCGGCCCCACCAAGACCCTCGCCAAGCTGGCCAACTATGCAGCCAAGAAGTGGCTTGCCACGGGCGGCGTCGTGGATTTGCGTGACGAGCTACGCCGTGCCCGGCTGATGGCCATCACCCCGGTGGATGAGGTGTGGGGCATAGGGCGGCGCTTGGGAGCCAAGTTGGTGGCACAAGGCATCAACACTGTGGCTGACTTGGTGGCTAGCGATGCCAAAGGGTTACGCGCCCAATACGGCGTGGTGGTCGAGCGGATCGTACAGGAGCTGCGTGGCCTGCCTTGCGCGGAGCTGACCGTTGAACCGGCGGCGAAGCAGCAGATCCTCTCGAGCCGTTCCTTTGGGGAGCGCGTGACTGACCGTGGGGAAATGGCTCAAGCGTTGTCAGGCTTTATGGCTCGCGCAGCCGAGAAGCTGCGGGCCGAGGGGATGTGCTGCCAGCGGGTGCACCTGTTCGTGCGGACCAGCCCCTTTGATGAACGAGCCCCTTACTACAGTGAGCAGGCGGGCATCCGGCTGGTCTGCCCTAGCGATGACACCCGGTTGCTGCTGCAGCAAGTGAACGTGCTGCTACCGCAGATTTGGCGCGACGGTTACCGCTATCAGAAGGGTGGCGTCATGCTGAGTGAGTTCACCCCCAAGGGGCAGCAACAGGCTGACCTGTTTGCCCCGTCCTCCGCTCAATCGGACGCGCTGATGGCCGTGATGGATCAGATCAAAGCCAAGGGGTTGGGAGGGGTAGGCTTTGCCAGCCAAGGCACGGGGTCGCCTGAGTGGATGATGCGACAAGAGCACCTGAGTCCCTGTTACACCACACGCTGGGAGGACCTGCCGGTGGCGAGGTAAAAGCCACCGAAGGTTGAACAGTCTATTCAAAGCTCGCTGGACAGGTAAATTTTGGACGGGGAATTTTTTTCCAAACGAGGAGCTGATACAACAGAGAGCGCCAACTTTCGCAAGAGTCAGTTACCTTTTGAGAAAGGTGAGAGTTAAAATTTCCTCCACGGCCAATTAACCACATATGACCATTCCAGCCCAGATAACACTATGTTATTGCAGAAGTTCTGATGTTAGGCATACGGTTAGGCATATTAAAATTTTCTGAATTGGCGATTTTTATTTTAAATCAATAAATTAACCATCCAGTTCAACCTCCCCCAGCACGTTTGGAAAAGGCCACTTCGCAGGAAGTGGCCTTTTTTTATGGATTGCGTTCATGTCTGAGCCGGCGCTGGCAGCCTGGTCGGGGGCTGTGGAGGGCTGATGCCGCCCTCTGCCGTGGCAGAGGGCGTCCTCGCGAGGGAGACTAGTCGCCGGATGTCAGGACCAGTCTGCGCCAGGGCCCCGTGATGTCACAGTGCCCCGTTTCATCGGTATTTTCCCAACCCAGCCGGTGATAGAACGCCAGCGCTGTGGTGTTGCGGGTGGCCACCTTGAGGGATGCCGGGGGCTTGTGTCCAGCCAGCCCGGCGGCCAGCAAGGCCCGCCCCATTCCCTGCCCATGCCAGTCGGCCACCACATAGAGGTGATGCACGAAACTGTCAGGGCCCCAGATGGAGATAAATCCGCAGGGGGTACCGCCCTTCTCCGCCACCCAGATCTGCTCACCCCGGGTCTGCTCGGCAAAATCCTCCAGCCTAAACAGGGAGGGCTCGACCCAATGAAAGGCCTGCCGCCTCCCCTTGAGGAACAGTTGCGCCAGCATGGGTTCATCTGCATCTCGCATCATTCTGATCATGAAGACATCCTTGATTTGCCTGCTCACTGCCTCCCACTCTCGATGGATCCCGCCGCGCTGTCAAATCAGCAATATGGACCCCCTTGAATACGTGATGCTGTGACGCAGGGCTGCCTATTTTATCGCCTTAGGGGCTATACTGCCTGGGTCCCGTCCATGACTGGTTTGAGGTTCACTGATTTATGGATAACAAGCAAATAGAAGGCAGTATTCTGGTACCCGCCCATATCGACGATGTCTGGCGGGCCTGGACCACGGAGAGCGGTCTGCGCAGCTTCCTGGCGCCGGAGTGTCTGATGGTGCCGGAACCCAACGGTCCTTTCGAAATCTATTTCAGGCCAGAAGCCCCGCTGGGGGAGCGCGGCAGTGAAGGGTGCCGGGTGATGGCGGTCATGCCCCATGACTTGCTCAGCTTCAGCTGGAATTTCCCGCCCCAGTTTCCCCATATCCGTCAGCAGAAGACCCAGGTCAGCCTGCGCTTCGTGCCCGAAGGTCAGGGCACCCGGCTCCATTTCCTGCAAACCGGCTGGGCCAATGACCCGGATTGGGACCTGGGCTATGCCTACTTCAGGGAGGAGTGGCTGGAGCTCAGTCTGCCAAGGCTGCAGTATCGCTTCACCCACGGTCCCATCGACTGGAACAACCCGCCGGGCAAGCAGCAGTTGAAATCCCTGGCCCAGTGAGGGGGGATTGAAATGAAAAAGGACCCTGCACGGGTCCTTTTTCTATGGCATTCAGGTGGTTATTCCACCGGCTCTTCGTCGAACAGGGGGTGGTAGAGCACCTCGCCCCGCAGGCCAGCCAGCCCCCCGGGCTGCAGCTCCATCGCCATGAAGCAGTCGGCGGGCACCTCGTAGATGCAGTGCAGGCCGAAGTCGCTGGCGGGTCTGAAGCCGAAGCGGCCATAGTAAGCCGGATCGCCGAGCACCACCACCGCCTTCCAGTCCATCTCCAGCGCCGTATCCAGCCCTTCCCGCACCAGATCCGAGCCGATGCCCTGCCCCTGCCAGTCCGGATGGACGGCCACCGGCGCCAGCCCGAGCCAGGGACCTTCCTGGCCATCAATGGTGATCGGGCTCAGCATCAGGTGCCCCATGAACTCGTACTCTTCCTCCTCGACCATGGTGACCACGGCGGCCCCACACTCGCGCAGGCGATTGACCAGTTCGGCCTCGTCGGGACGACCAAAGGCGGCGCTCACCAGCTCGTAGACTGGCAGCATGTCGCCGGGACGCTCGGTTCTCAACATACAGGGTTACTCCTCGTACAGCAGGGCGGCCATTATTTCACAGAAGTGGTCCCTGACTTGAATGCCTTTATCCGAAAATGGGAGGGCTGACTCAGGAAAACGAATGGCCATTCGTGCACAAAGCCTCGCAATGCACCTTCTTCCCACCGGCTTCGCCAGCATCAAGCACCAGGCTCCCCCAGCAACCGCAGCAGATACCCGAGGCCAAGCTCGCCCCTGTCCTTGAGCAGGACGCCGCCACCATGGGCCTGCACTCCGGGGGCCTCAGGCGCCAGCCAGGCGAACGGATGGCACCTGACCGTCAGCCCTGCGGGGAGGCGCCGCTCGCCGCTCGCCTCGGTTCCTTCCATGAAGAGCGCCACCTCCTGCCCCCCGATCTCGTCCTCATGGAGAATGGCCACCGCCACCCGATCGTCTTCGAGCCAGGGGGCCAGCGCCCCCTTGAGGTCGTCCGGCAGGTGCGGCGGGCGATCCAGCCGCCAATGATCCAGTTCAGCGGGTTGGCGTGCCGACCCGGGCCGCCGACCGCAATGGCGCATGCCGAGCTTGGCCATCACCCGGCCGGAGGCCAGGTTGCCCGGCATGTGGCGGGCGGTCAGGGCGGGCAGGCGCAGCTGCTCGAAGGCAAAGGCCCTGACCAGCCGTCCCGCCCGGGTGGCCAGCCCGCGGTTTTGCCAAGGGACACCCACCCACCAGGCCAGCTCGCCGTGCCAGTGCAGGGAGATGACCCCGAGCAGAGGGGCCGGCTCATCACCTGGGGGCAATGTCAGGGCCCAGGTCCGCCCCAGCCCGAGGGCGGCCTTGCGCCCGCTCATGGCGAGCCAGTCACGGGCCGCCTCCGGTGGATAGGGGTGGGGGATGTTGAGGGTGTAGCGGGCAAGCGCCTCATCCGAGCAGTAGCGCAGTATGGCCGGCTCGTCGGTGGCTTGCAGCGGCCGCAGTACCAGGGTCGCTGTCCCCTGATCGCCAGACTCGCGCAACACGGGGGTCATCAGGCGCCGGGCCAGCAGGCGTTGCAGTGCGGCGGCCAGATCCCCATCGGCGCCAAGGCGCATGTCCGCCCCATTGGGCCCCAGGGTGAGCAGGCCGCTCTCCTTGGCCAGGGTCAGGAGGACGCTGGAGGCAGAGATCAGGATCTGGCGGCTCGGGTCCGCCGTCATGAGGGGCGACTCATCCTCCCCCAGCCAGGCGGCGAGCAAGCCGCTGGCCGAGAGGATGCCGTCGGGCGGGCAGCGGGCCCAGGGCGCAGGGGTCACTGCCCCTTGCTCGCCGCCCCTGCCGCGCAGCAACTGCCAACGGTTGCCCTGCCCCTGCCCCCCCTGCAGCGCCCCCTGCCAGCAGGGCTGCCAGAGCGCCTCTTCTATCAACAGTTCCATGCTTCCCCCTGCGACCGCCGAACGGCGCAGCATAACCGGCTGCTAATGGTTTGTTAACCCATATATTTAGCATGGTTAAACGGCATACCCCATGAAAAAATGCCATATGGCCAGCTTGATGGCGGTCACATTAATGCCCCCCTGCCCTTCCTATCATGCCCCCATCTCGCTGCGGCCGGCGCCGCTCGTGAATGACAACGCATAACAAGAGAACACACTATGCAGCAAACCAGCCCACTCAAAACGGTGTTAGTCAGTACCCTGGCGACCGCCCTGCTGATCTTCGTGGCCCAGTACCTCATCGGGAAACAGGAGATCAGGATAGGCATCGCCATCATCCCCATACTGCCCATGCTCTTTGCCGTCATCATCGGCATGATGGTCTCCGCCAAGCCCGTCAAGGATCGCATCCCCGGCTGGAAGCGCCTCTTTGGCGAGAAGGAAGAGGGCTTCTGCGGCAAGATGGTGGGCTTCAGCCTGCTGATCCTGGGCACCCAGTATGCGGGCATGATCATCCCCAACCTCAAGATGATCCTGAGCGTCGGCGTGCCGCTCTTCCTGCAGGAGATAGGCAACCTGCTGCCCATCCTGATCGCCATTCCGCTGGCGGTGAAGTTCGGCTTCGGCCGCCGCGCCATCGGGGCCTGCTCCTCCATCAGCCGTGAACCCTCGGTCGCGGTGATCCAGGGCAGATTCGGCACCGGCTCCCAGGAGTACATAGGGGTGCTCGCCATCTACCTGTGCGGCTCCGTCATCGGCACCCTCTGGTTCAGCGTGCTCGGCAGTATCGCCCCGCTTACCGGTCTGCATCCGCTGGCCCTGGCCGCCGGCTCCGGCGTGGGCTCTGGCTCCATGCTGAGCGCCGCCTCCGGCGCCCTGATCAACGGCCTCGACGAGGCGCTGGCCCAGCAGGTGCTGAGCATAGCCGCCGCCTCGAACCTGCTCTCGTCGGCCCTGGGAGCGCTCTCCCTCACCTATCTGGGGCTGCCGCTTGCCGAGAAGATCTTCGCCATCTCTACCAAAGGAGAGAAAGCATGAAAAGCATCGTGATGGATATGCGCTTCGTCTTCCTGGCGATCCTGCTGGCCATGTTCACCCAGACCCTGACCACGGGCACCCCGCTCTGGCTGATGGGTGACAGCTTCGTCGCCATGTCCCTGGTGGTGTTCGCCTCCCTGGTGGCCAAGCGCTATCTGCCCTCGTCCTTGCCGGCCTTTGCCTATGCCACCATCATCGGCATCCTCATCTGCCTGCCCGAGACCCCGGTGCGCGGCCTCTTCATCGACGCCGTGGCCAGGATCTCCTTCCTCTCCTGCTGCGTACCGCTGCTGGCCTTCGCCGGTCTCTCGGTGGGCGGTCTGCTCGAGGAGCTCAAGAAGATGTCGTGGAAGGTGATCCTCATCTTCATGATCGTCTCCACCTGCTGCTTCTTCGGCGCCTCCCTGGTTGCCCAGCTCGGTTTCTCCATTCAAGGGATCATCTGATGAACCACTACCATATCGAACCTGACCTGCTTGCCCTGCGCGACTTCAGCCACGAGGTGCGCCACCACCTGCACCGCATCCCGGAGTACTCCGGGGCCGAGTTCAAGACCTCCGCCTACTGCCGGGGATTGATGGAAGAGTTCGGCTACCAGATTACCCTGTACCCGGGTTTCACCGGTTTTCACGGGGATCTGCACATAGACCCTGCGCTGCCCACCATAGCGTTTCGCGCCGACATGGATGGCCTGGAGATGCACGACATGAGCGAGGTGGCGTTCAAGTCCACCCATGAGGGGATGGCCCACAACTGTGGCCACGACTCCCATATGGCGATCGCCCTGACCGCAGCCAAGTTTCTGGCCGCCAACCGCGATCGCCTGCAGTACAACGTCCGCTTTATCTTCCAGATGGCGGAAGAGGATATGCGGGTGCCGGGGGCCGAGAAGATGGTGGAGCTCGGCTGCATGAAGGGGGTGGACGAGGTCTATGCCCTGCACAACGACGGCGCCATGGAGACGGGCACCATCAAGTTCAACCAGGGGGTCATGTCCTCCTGGGGCTCGGCCTGGACCCTGGATGTACACGGCATCTCCGCCCACGGCTCCACCCCCCACAAGGGGCTGGATGCCATCCGCGAGGCGGTGCGGATCATAGAGGACATGGACTACATAGTCGCCAAGCGCACCAGTCCGTTCAGCCCGGCGGTCTTTGGCTGCGGCATGATCAACGGTGGCACCATTCCCAACGCCGTCGCCGATCATGTGCAGGCCCGTGGCACCATACGCGCCATGGACGCCGAGACCGACCAGATCCTGAAAAACAGCTTCAGGGACATCATCGCCCAGAGCGAGCTGCGCGGCTTCAAGACCACCATGGTCCATGCCGGCTACCCGGCGGTGGAGAACCACGCCGAGGCCTGCGAGCGCCTGCTGCAAGCCGCCGCCGAGGTGCTGCCCGCCGAGGGTATCAATGCACAGGGCCAGCCCATGACAGGCAGCGAGGACTTCAGCTACATGATCAACGCCACCCCGGATCGCAAGGGGGCCATGTTCTTCCTCGGCAGCGGCTGCCAGGCCAAGGGGATCTGCAACTACCTGCACGCCAATCCCTACTACCTGGATGATGACTGCCTGCTGATCGGTGCCCAGATCTTTGTCAATCTGGCGACCAGAGGCGATTAATCCCGCATACCGATAAACAGAAGAGAGGCCAATGGCCTCTCTTTTTTTACCTCTACCATTTCGCGCTGCATCGCGGCCCCGGCTAGTTGTCTCTGCCATTCAGGGCCGCAGCACGGATCCGGCGCTACAACCAGGGCAGGGTCGTCGACGGGGCTGGCGTCCCCTGGTTGAGCAGCGCCAGCTGCACCGTCTCCCGGCTCACGTGGGGGGCATAGAGGTGGATGAAGTCGTACATGTAGTCCCTCAGGTGGGCGTGCCTGCGCAGGCAGACATGGGCCACGCTCGAGGCAATCAGGTGATCGATGTTGAGGCAGACCAGGCTCTCCCTGTCCCCCTCGTCGAACGCCGAGATGGCGATCACCCCAACCCCCATGCCGAGGCGCACATAGTGCTTGATGATGTCGCTGTCGGTGGCGGTCAGCACTATGCGGGGGCTGAGGCCATGACGACCGAACGCCTTGTCCATCTTGGAGCGACCGGTGAAGCCGAACACATAGGTGATGAGGGGATAACGGGCCAGATCCGCCATGGCGAGCGGCTGGCAGTCGAGCAGCGGATGGCCGTGGGGCACCACAACGCCGCGTCCCCAGCGGTAACAGGGCACGGTCGCCAGCTCGTCGAACAGGTGCATGGACTCGGTGGCGATGGCCATCTCCACATCCCCGTTTTGCACCATCTGCGCCAGCTGGGCCGGCGCCCCCTGATGCAGCTGTATGCTCACCTCTGGGTAGCGGCGAGAGAATTCCGTAATGACCGACGGCAGCTTGTAGCGGGCCATGGTCTGGGTGGTGGCGATGCGCAGCACCCCGCTGGTGGCCAGCTGATCCCCAAGGGAGAGCTGGCCAATCTGCTCCACCTGGGCCACCACCCCCTTGGCCAGCTCCATCACCTGCTCCCCCATGGGGGTCAGGCCCACCAGGTTCTTGCCCTTGCGGGTGAAGAGCGCCAGCCCCAGCTCGTCTTCCAGCATCTTCATCTGCTTGCTGAGGGTCGGCTGGGAGGTGTAGAGCTTCTCTGCCGTCGCCGAGATGTTGAAGTTGTTCTTCACTATCTCGGTGAAGTTCTTGAGCCTGGCTATGTTCATCAGGGGGCCAGTCGCTCTATGTGCCAGCCATCCCCCTCGCGGGTGTAGTAGAAGCGATCGTGCAGGCGATGCTCCCCGCCCTGCCAGAACTCCACCGTCTCGATCCGCACCCGGAAACCGCCCCAGAAGCTCGGCAGCGGCACCTCCCCATTGGCAAACTTCTGCTTGAGCTCCAGGAACTTGGCCTCCAGCACACCGCGGGCCGAGATGCGGGTCGACTGCTTGGAGACCCAGGCGGCTATCTGGCTATCCTTGGGACGACTGTGGAAGTACTTCATCACCTCGAAGGTGCTCATCTTCTCCACCCGGCCGGTCACGTGCACCTGGCGGTCCAGGGGGTGCCAGGGGAAGAGCAGGCTGATACGGGGGTTGCCCTCCAGCTGGTGTGCCTTGCGGCTGCCCATGTTGGTGTAGAACACCATGCCTTCGGCATCGTAGTGCTTGAGCAGCACGGTGCGCTGCCAGGGCTGGCCGTCGGCATCCACTGTGCCCACCACCATGGCGGTGGGGTCGGTCAGCCTGGCCTCGCACGCCTGGGCCAGCCACTTCTCGAACAGGGCGAGAGGCTCGGCCGGCAGATCGGCCCGGTGCAGTCCGCCCCTGGTGTATTCACGACGCAGATCAGCCACATCCATCATCTTGATTTTCCTTCTCTCTTTCTTTGCCGCCCGTGCGGCTGTGGATGGGGGCATTGTGCGACGAGCACGTCATGGGTACAAGCCTGGGGGCGGCCAAATGCCGGCACCAGAACCACAAAGGGAGGCCTGTGCCTCCCTTTTTCTGCCGGCAGCTTGCCGCCTGCCTATGGTTTGCCGTCAACCGGCGGGCAATGGGCCAGCATTTGCCGGTTATATTCCGCCGCATAGGCGCTCAGCCTGGCGTGGGCCTCCTTCTGATCCGGCTTGATGACATCGCCGAGCCCCTCCAGGTAACGCACGCCGCAGCGGGCCTTGGCCGCCGCCTGCTGATCCGCCGCGATGCCGGGTGCCACCTCGCCACGACCGGCCCGCACTATCAGCCGGTAGTCCTGCCTGGCCAGGCTGGCACTGACCGCCTGATCCAGGGTGTCGGCATCGGCCTGACAGCCGCCGAGCAGGGCGAGCAGCAGCACGCCGGCCAGCCTCATGCCCGCCTCCGTTGCCAGCCCAGCAGCGCCAGGGCCAGGGTCCAGAAGCCGAGGGCGCCACCGCCACCACCGCCGCCCTCTTCCCCACGCTGGGTCACCGACAGCTTGAGCGGGCTGATGGCGAAGAAGAGGTTGTCACTGCAGGCCACCTTCAGCCTGGCGGTGCCGTCGTTGCCTGCGGGTATGGTGACGCTGGCCGAGCCGGAGTTAGGCTGGCCGCTGGCGAGCAGGGTCCAGCTCACCCCCTCGTCCCGGGTCAGGGAGAGCTCCACCTTGCTGCAGTTGATGGGGGCCGCGTTGGTGCCGGCCACGTCCCAGCTGATGGTCTGGCTGGCGCCGGCTCCCAGCGGGGTCACCAGCGGGCTGGTCAGGGCAAAGGCCTTGCCGGTGTTGACCACCTGGATCTTCATGTCGTCACTGGCGACACCGCCCTTGCCATCCCGCGCCGTGAGACGGAAGTTGAGAGCCCGGTTGGTGGCAGGCCAGGCCTCCCCCTTCGCCAGGGTGTTGGTGAGCAGGGAGGGCAGGCTTGGCAGGGTGCGCTCCGGCAACGCGGTCGGCGCCACGAAGCGAAACAGCGGGCGACTGCCGTCGTCCACCATGCTGGCGACGCTGAAGGACTCGGTGCCGAGATCGATCTGCTCCCAGGTGTAACTCAGGGGATCCTGATCCAGATCCGCCCCGGCGCCCTTGAGCACGAAGGGGGTGTTGGCCGGGATCACATAGTCGTTGCCGGCGGCGACCTGGGGCGCGTTGTTGGTCAGGCGCTGGGGAGTGCCGCAGCTCGCGACCGTGGCCATGTGGGCTCGCATCTGCTCGATGGACTTGCTGTGGAAGTAGGGCAGGCTGTTGGCCTGCAGGTTCTCCTCCCCGCAGATCCCCGCGTAGGCCATGATGGAGCTGCCGCTGCCGGGCTCCCAGGCCTGGCTGGCCTCCCGGTTGCCGCCGCCACAGCTGCCTGTGGTGCCGTTGAAGGTGTGGTCGGCGCCGAACTGGTGGCCGATCTCGTGGGCCACGTAGTCGATGAAGAAGGCATCCCCCACCGGATCCGGGGAGCCCGTCATGCCCGCCGATTTCTCCGCGGTGCAGAGCACCCCCAGCCCCGCCAGGCCGCCGCCCCCGGTGTTGACCACGTGACCTATGTCGAAGGGGCCAAGCTTGGTGCCTGCCTGGCTCTGTGCCTGCTGCTGCACGAGGACGTTGATATCGATGTCGTTGTCATCGTTCTGGAAGGGGTCGGCAGCAGTATCCGTATAGATAATGGTGTCGTTGCCGCTGGCGAGCTGGAACTCGGCGGCGACGTCACGCTGATACACCTCGTTGACCCGGTTGAGCAGGGTGGCGATGGCGCCGAGACCCGCCTCTACGGTGCCGCCGTGATACTGGGTGTACTCCCCCGCCGCCGAGATGGCGATGACGTAGCGCTTGCGCTCGTTGCCATCCACCAGAACCTGACGGGCCAGCGCCTTGGCCTGGGAGCCGATGACCCTGTCCGCCTCTTCCTCCAGCCGGCTGTGGGCATCCTGCTGGTAATAGATGGCGTAGCCTTCACCGTTTCTGAGCGGGTCCACGAACACCATGCGGCCCTGGTGGCTGAACATGGCGTGGAACCCCTGGGGACCGAGATCGAAGCGCCCCGTCTCCATCGGATTGGACTCGTCATACCCCTTGAATGCCAGAATGCCGGGATACATGGCGGCGAGATCCGATGGCAGCAGATCATAGGCCTGCAGGTTGAAGGTGACCTCCTTGCCATCCGGCAGCGGCAGGGTCAGTCGGGGCTCCCCTCCCTGCAAACCGGCGAAGTGATCGGCCGGCACAGTGGCAATGCGATATTGGCTGGCCCGCACCTCATAGCCATCGGCGGCGGTGGCCCGCGCCGCCACCGTATTCCACTCACTGGCGGCCAGGCCGGTGGCGTTCATCAGACCGGCCACCAGCAACGCCAGCGGAGCGTATTTCATCAACTGCATCTTTGTAATTCCTTTTTCCATGCGTTCGCCTGAACTGCCTCAGCATCATTTTCCTGCCAGGGTGAGAAGTCCAGCCCCATCCTCTGTACATTCCCCGAATGGGGACGGTTGCACCAATGCAGTCTAGCCCCTATCATGGCGCGGATTTGTCCGTTTCAGAACCCTCCTGTGTCACGGGCCGGTTCATCCTTTTTTGGCCAAGGTTAATCTCATGCTCAAATCCCCACTGTTGCCCCGTTTCGGGGATCTGGTCGTTGCCATTGTTGACGATGTACTCGGTCAGGGTCTCACCCTGGACCGCGCTTATGCCCGTCACTTCTCCGGCATCGAACTCAAACCGCAAGAACAGGCAAGGATTGCCCTGGTCACCGGCGACCTGCTGCGTCGTCTCAGCCTCTATTGCTTCCTGACCGGCATCCAGGTCCGTCAGGCCGAAAAGAATGTCTGGCCGCTGCTGCACAGCTGGCACGCCTTCCACAAGATTGCCCAGCCCAACAACCCGACCCTGGATCGCTTCAATGAAGAGGCATTCCGTCGCCGTCTGACCGAGGCCAAAAAGAACCCGGTGCTGATGGATGGTTGCCCGAGCTGGCTGGAGAAGCTGGGCAGCGAGCAGCTGGGGGAGGCCTGGCCTGCCGAGCGTGCCGCCCTGGCCTGGATGCCCAAGCGCTACCTGCGGGTCAACACCCTCAAGTGCACCCGGGAAGAGCTGCAGGCCATTCTGGCCAAAGAGCATGTCACCACCATTCCGGTAGACGGTGTGGAGACTGCCCTGCAGGTCACCTCGGACGCCGCCCTGTTCCGCACCAAGGCCTTTGCCGATGGCTGCTTCGAGCAGCAGGATGCCGGCTCCCAGCTGGTCGCCGCCGCCCTGGAAGTGACCCCGGGCATGCGGGTCATCGACGCCTGCGCCGGTGCCGGTGGCAAGACACTGCACATCGCCGCCATGATGGAAGGCAAGGGCCGCCTGCTGGCGATGGACGTGGAAGAGTGGAAGCTGGAGAACCTCAAGCAGCGTGCCCGTCGCGCCGGTGCCCACAATGTGGAAACCCGGGTCATCACCAGCAGCAAGACCGTCAAGCGCCTCAAGGAGAGCGCCGATCGCGTGCTGCTGGACGTGCCCTGCTCCGGTCTTGGCGTGCTCAAGCGCAATCCGGATGCCAAGTGGCGCGACACCGCCGAGCGTCTGCCGGTGCTGGTCGCGCTGCAAGAAGAGATCCTGCAGCGCTACAGCCAGATGGTGAAGGTGGGCGGCCTGCTGGTCTATGCAACCTGCTCCATCCTGCCAGAGGAGAACCGCCAGCAGGTGGACAAGTTCCTCGCGGCCAACGAGAACTATCGCCTGCGGGATGACCACACCGTCAGCCCCTCAGAGACCGGCTTCGACGGTTTCTACATGGCCCGTATCGAACGGATCGCCTAAGGCCCTGCGCACCCATAGAAAAGGGGAGCCATTGGCTCCCCTTTTTGCATGATGCGGATGCGACCTTATTCGGCGGCGGCATCATCCTGCTTGTGCTTGGCGGCGACTTCCTTGATCAGGGTCTGCAGCTCGCCAGCCTGGAACATCTCGATCATGATGTCGCAACCACCGACCAGCTCACCTTCCACCCACAGCTGCGGGAAGGTCGGCCAGTTGGCAAATTTCGGCAGCTCGGCACGGATGTCCGGGTTTTGCAGGATGTCGACGTAAGCAAAGGGCTCGCCACAGGACATCAGGGCCTGGGAGGCCTGGGCAGAGAAACCGCAGCTGGGTAGCTTGGGGGATCCCTTCATGTACAGGATGATGGGATTCTCAGCCAGTTGCTGTTTGATCTTTTCAATAGTTTCCATAAATGCCTCACTAGAGCGATTTCGGCGGCCATTCTACTGCAAACCGGGCAGACCACAAACTGGCAAACCGTCCCGAATGCAAGAAGTGATGAATCAATACGCCGCAGCTTGATCCGGATCATGGCGAGAATCAAGAGTTGTTCGCCCATCTTTGATGCTGCTACAATCGACGGGCTTTGGGCCGTCTGGCCCCATCATTTCAAGAACAATTCTTTTCAACATAGAAAAGAGTACGCAATGTCTTGCAACCGTCGCCTTCGCACGGCCCAGCCAATGGAGAGTAGAAAATGGCTTTCGAACTTCCCGCTCTGCCCTATGCAATCAATGCTCTGGAACCGCACATCTCCCAGGAAACCCTGGAATATCACCACGGCAAGCACCACAACACCTACGTGGTCAACCTGAACAACCTGGTGTCGGGTACCGAGTTTGAAGGCAAGTCTCTGGAAGAGATCATCAAGACCTCCACTGGCGGTGTCTTCAACAACGCCGCCCAGATCTGGAACCACACCTTCTACTGGCACTGCCTCTCCCCGAACGGCGGTGGCGAGCCCACCGGCGCCCTGGCCGATGCCATCAACAAGGCGTTCGGCTCCTTCGCCGAGTTCAAGGATGCGTTCACCAAGTCTGCCATCGGTAACTTCGGCTCCAGCTGGACCTGGCTGGTGAAGAAAGCCGACGGCTCCCTGGCCATCGTCAACACCTCCAACGCCGGCTGCCCGCTGACCGAAGCCGGGACCACCCCGCTGCTGACCGTCGACCTGTGGGAGCACGCCTACTACATCGATTTCCGCAACCTGCGTCCGAAGTACATGGAAACCTTCTGGGCCCTGGTCAACTGGGAATTCGTGGCCAAGAACCTGGCTGCCTGATAGCCTCTTCTCGCCAAAACGCCCCGCACTGCGGGGCGTTTTTTTATGGCGAACAGGCAACGAAAAAGGCGCCATGGGCGCCTTTCTGATAACCATGGGTCGTTACTGGTCTATCTCGTCCAGATACTCGTCCAGGTTGCTGTCATCCTCCTGCTGGCCCTGCTGCTTGTGCTCAGGCTGGCGACCCGTCACCTTGCCGTCGTTGTACTGCAGGTAGAAGTCCTTGGTCAGGGCATAAGGATCGAGCGCATTGTCGATGATCCGCTCCTGATCGATCAGCTTGGAGCGCGTACCCAGGCCATCCAGCGCCCAGTGCACGAACTTCATCGGGAAGGTCAGCAGGGCGTAGGGGAAGTAGAGGGTATCGATGGTGTCCCCCACCAGCTCGCGAGTGGTGGTCGGGCCGTAGACGGGCACCATGATGTAGGCGCCATCCCCGATGTCCGCCTTGCCGAGCACAGTATCCATCTCCAGCATGTTGCGCTCGAGGCCGGCATGCTTGGCCACGTCGAAGATCCCCAGCAGACCTATGGTGGTGTTGAGGGTGAAGCGGCCCAGGTTGGTCCCCGCTCCCTTCAGATCGCCGACCAGCAGGTGGTTGATCATGCTGCTTGGCTCGTCGAAGTTCTCCACCAGGTTGTCGATGCCGTCCTTCATCCCCTGCGGCACATAGCGGGCGTAGCCATGGACCACGGGCCGGGCCACATAGGGTTCCAGCACGTCGTAGTTGATGGCCCACATGGCACGGTTCGCCCCCTGGAAGGGATCGCGGGGATCGCTGGCCGTGCTGGTCGCCCCGGGGCGACTGGGGGTTTCGTTGAGATCCAGGCTCTCTGGGCCCGGCTTGGGAGGGCCACCGGCACAGCCCCCCAACAGCAGTGCCACTGCCAATGCTCCTGAACGCAGATACATATGAAAGTCCTAAGCTTTTTTGGGAATCTTTATGGATTATAGGTAGGCCCGCCCCGTCCCGGGGTCGGGCCAAGGGGGTATTAGAGTGCGTGATCGATGCGGATGTCAATCGGCGCTGTGGGGATGGTGGTGGTCGGCACTGTGACCGAGACCCCCTCGAAGGCGCCTTCCTTGTTCATGACGTTGCCGCCCCGGGAGAGGCGAGCCTTGAACTGCAGCTCGGGATAGGCCGCCAGCTTGCTCCCCTCTATCATGGCATCCCCATCCCCCAGTGACAGGGTGAGGGGCAACTGCGGACCCGGGATGCGCTTGACCGCGATGGGCATGGGCGGGCCATTGGGGATCACCGCAAAGACGAACAGGTGGGCATCCTCCGGCAGCTGGATGCCCGGCGCCAGAGTGATGTGCAGGGGATACTCTCCCTCCTTCACCGCCACTACCTGGGCATTACCCTGCTCGGCCTGGGCGGCGGGTGCGGCTGTCACGGCGATGCCGCGCTGACGCAGTTGCTGCTCGGCATACTCGATGGAGCGCTCCACCATGGCGTGACGGGTCGAGCCCTGCTCCAGCAGCGGCAACATGGCTCGCCAGCGCACCAGCGCGGTCTGGAAGTCCTCTTTCTGCAGCGCCATGAAGGCATGGACCGAGCGCGCCTCTATGTTGGCCGGATCCTGGGCGATGGCCGCCTGCAGCAGCTGATCCGCCCTGGCCTCCTCCCCCGTCATCATCAGGGCCTGAGCATAGGGCACCGCCACCATGGCCTTCTGCGGGGCCAGGGAGTAGGCCCGTTCCAGCGCCTCGCGGGCCATCTCGGGGTCGTTGCCATCCAGGGTCAGACGCCCCAGCAGCAGCCAGCCGCGGTAGTCGTTCGGTTCATCCTTGAGGCGGGTACGCAGGCCTAAGGTGAAATCCAGCAGATCCTGCTCTGTCACCTCGGCATCCCGCTCCACCAGGATGCGGTTACTGAGCTCACCAAGACGGCTGCTGGCATCCTGCCAACGGCTCACCTCCTGCCAGGCCCCCAGCTGGTAATAGAGCCCCAGACTCACCACCACCAGCACCAGCACACCCGGGATCCAGGTCAGGCTCTTGCCGCCGCGGGCGCTCTGCTCCACGTCGGGGATGTCGTCCAGCAGGCTGCGTTGCAGCTCCACCAGAGACTCGGACTCCTCGGCCAGTATCCCCTGCTCACGCTCCTCTCCTATCTCCCGCAGACGCTGACGGTAGAGC
Source organism: Aeromonas genomosp. paramedia (assembly GCF_023093515.1). NCBI lineage: Bacteria > Pseudomonadati > Pseudomonadota > Gammaproteobacteria > Aeromonadales > Aeromonadaceae > Aeromonas > Aeromonas genomosp. paramedia. Next base: position 373,185 of record NZ_JAAROG010000003.1, on the reverse strand, counting down.
TGCTTGTTGAGGGCCGAACGGCTGATGCTCTGGCGACCCTCGCCGCGCCACAGCGGCAGGATCAACGCCAGGCTCGCCAGCGCCAGCAGGGCCGCGATCACTATCCAAAATGCGGTCATTGTTTCTCTTCCTCTTTGAGCAGCTCGGCCAGACGGCGCCGCTCTTCTTCGCTCAGGGCGTTATCCATTCGTTTTGTCGCCGCCGGGGCACGGCGGCTGCGCACCACCACAGTGGCGGCACCGATGACGATGACCAGCAGGGGGCCGAGCCAGAGGATCAGGGTGGAGGCCATCAGGGGGGGATCATAGAGGATGAAGTTGCCGTAACGGGCCACCATGTAATCCACCACCTCCTGCTTCTCCTTGCCTTCCCGCACCATCTGGTAGGTCTTGTCCCTCAGATCCTTGGCGAGCCCCGCATTGGAGTCGGCGATGTCCTGGTTCTGGCACTTGGGGCAGCGCAGCTCCTTGGTCAGCTCGCGGAAGGTCTGCTCCTGGGCATCGCTGTCGAAGGTGTAGACGTCGATGGCGGCGCGAGCCTGGCCGGCACCCAGCAGGCCCGCCAGCAGCAACAGGGATGCAATAAGCGTTTTCATCAGAGTTGCCCTCACTTCATGGCCTCGAAGATGGGTTTGAGGGTCGAGGCCCAGACCTCGGGATTGACGTCCCCCACGTGGCGATAACGGATGATGCCCTGGCTGTCGATGAAGAAGGTCTCGGGGGCGCCGTAGACCCCCAGATCCAGCCCCAGCATGCCGTCCGGATCATAGAGGTTGACCTCATAGGGGTTGCCGAGCTCCGCCAGCCACTTGATCGCCTTGTCCCGCTCATCCTTGTAGTTCATGCCGACGATGGGAATGCCCTGCCCCGCCAGCTGCTTGAGGTAGGTGTGCTCCCCATAGCAGGTCGGGCACCAGGTGGCCCAGACGTTGAGCAGCATGGGACGCCCCTTGAAGATGCTCCTGTCATGCTGCTTGTCGAGGTCGTAGATGTCCTGCAGGGTGAACACGGGCACCTCCTTGTCCACCATCACGGATTCCAGCTTGGTGGGGTCCGAGTAGAGCCCCTTGAACAGGAACACGGCCCCCATCAGGAAGATGATGAAGGGCAGCAGAAACAGCCAGGTCTTCTTGCTCATGCCTTGGTCTCCTCGTCACGACGGCCGAACCGGTAGCGTTTGTCCAGCATTGCCAGCACGCCGCCGATGGCCATGAAGACGCCGCCGAACCAGATCCAGCGCACGAAGGGCTTGTAGTAGATCCGCACCGCCCAGGCGCCGTTGTCGAGCTGCTCGCCCAGCGCCGCATAGAGATCCCGGGTGAAGCCGGCATCGATGGCGGCTTCGGTCATCGGCATGCGACTGACCTTGTACATCCGCTTCTCGGGCTTGAGCAGGGCTATCTGCTTGCCGTTCCTGTGCACCTCCAGCACCCCCTTGAAACCGTCGTAGTTGGGGCCGTTCTTTTCGCTGATGCCGGCAAACACGAATTCGTAGTCGGCGAAGTGCACCCGATCGCCGGCCTGCATCCGCAAGTCCTTCTCGATGCTGTAGTTCTGGGTGCAGGCGATGCCGATGATGCTGACCGCGAGCCCCACGTGGCCGAGGATCATGGCCCAGTGGCTGTTGCCGAGTTTGCGTACCCCGGTGGCAAAGCCGTGCTTGTGGGTGGCGCGCACCCAGGTCTCCTGGATGCTGGTGATGATGATCCAGCTGCCCAGGCCTATGCCGAGCGCGGCCCAGGGCTTGAACTCCCCGGCGAAGAGCTGCGGCAGCAGCAGGGCGGCGGCCAGGCTCAGCCCCAGGGCCAGCACCACCTTGCCCTTGAGCTCACCAAGCTCCTGACGGCGCCAGCGGAACAGCGGCCCCACTCCCAGCAGCAGGGCGAACGGGATGATGAGCCAGCTGTAGATGTGGTTGAAGAAGGGGGTGCCGATGGAGATGCTGCCAAGCCCCAGCTCCTTGTGCACCAGGGGCAGCAGGGTGCCGAGCAGCACAGTCAGCAGGCCCGCCACCAAGAGGATGTTGTTGCCAAGCAGCAGGGTCTCGCGACTCCAGAGCTCGTGCTTGCCGTGGCTCTTCACCTGGGAGCCCTTGAAGGCGAACAGCAGCAAGGAGCTGCCGATCACCGCCAGCAGGAAGCCCAGGATGAAGAGGCCGCGGGTCGGATCGGAGGCAAACGCATGGACCGACACCAGCACGCCGGAGCGCACCAGGAAGGTACCCAGCAGGCTCAGGGAGAAGGCCGAGAGCGCCAGCAGCACAGTCCAGGCCTTGAAGGTGGCGCGCTTCTCGCTCACCGCCAGGGAATGGAGCAGGGCCGTGCCCGCCAGCCAGGGCATGAAGGAGGCGTTTTCCACCGGATCCCAGAACCACCAGCCGCCCCAGCCGAGCTCGTAATAGGCCCACCAGGAGCCGAGCACTATGCCAAGGGTCAGGAAGACCCAGGCCGCCATGGTCCAGGGACGGGACCAGCGCGCCCAGGTGGCGTCGAGGCGCCCCGTCATCAGGGAGGCGATGGCAAAGGCGAAGGCCACCGAGAAGCCCACGTAGCCCATGTAGAGCATCGGCGGGTGGAAGATGAGGCCCGGATCCTGCAGCAAGGGGTTGAGGTCGCGCCCATCCACCGGGAAGTACGGCAGGGTGCGGGTGAAGGGGTCAGAGGTGAACAGCACGAAGGCGGTGAAGCCCACCGAGATGAGGCCGAGCACCCCCAGCACCCGCGCCACCGCATCCAGCGGCAGGCTGCGGCTGAACAGGGCCACGGCCGCGGTCCAGCCCCCCAGGGTCAGCACCCAGAGCAGCAGGGAACCCTCGTGGGCCCCCCACACCGCCGAGATGCGGTACTGCAACGGCAACAGGCTGTTGGAGTTGGTGGCCACATACTGCACGGTGAAGTCGTTGTCGACGAAGGCCCAGGTGAGGCAGAGGAAGGAGAGCAGCAGCAGCAGGAACTGGCTGTAGGCGAGCGGACGGGCCGCCGACATCATGCCGAGACGCCCCAGTCGGGCGCCGATCAGCGGGTAGATCCCCAGCAGCAGGGCGGTGGCAAAGGCCAGGATCAGTGCGAATTGCCCCAGTTCAGGGATCATGGCTGACTTCCTTTCAATTGCGCCGCGACCAGAACCGGTGCACAGGCATGAGACGGTGAGAACTGCCCTACTTCGGGGATCATTGACTATTTCCTTTCGATGGCGCTGTGAGACATACCGATCCGGCGGCGAAACGAGGTGAACACAAGGTCAAGGCTGCCAACGTCATTGCTTGGCCCCCTGCAATTGCGCCTCGGTATATTCGGGCTTGAAGTGCATGCCATTGGTGGCGTCCGCCACTTCCGGCGGCATGTAGTTCTCGTCGTGCTTGGCCAGCACCTCGAAGGCGGCCACCGTGCTGGCATCCTTGAGGGTGCCCTGGGCGACTATGCCCTGCCCTTCCCGGAAGAGATCCGGCAGTATGCCGTCAAACTCCACCGTCACCAGATGGCCGCCGTTGTCCACCAGCTTGAAGGCCACCTTGAGGCTCTGGGGATCCCGCTGCACCGAGCCCGGCACCACCAGGCCGCCGATGCGCAGGCGCTGACCCTCTTCCGGCTTGATCTTGTCCGGCCCCTTGCCTTCCACCAATTCGCTTGGGGTATAGAAGAGATCGATGTTCTGGCTGAGGGCATAGAGCACCAGGCCAGTCACGCTGGCGAGGCCCAGGCTGATGGCCAGAATGATGGTGAGGCGTTTCTTGCGTCTCGGGTTCATAAGGTGTTCTCCATCTGCTGGGCCGCCTTGCGACGGGCCTCGCGGGCCTGCTTGTTGCGCAATTCGCCGAGCAGGCTGCGGGTTTTCAACCGGGTGGAAATGACGATGCCGACCAGGCAGATCGCGGTCAGGCCGAAGGAGAGCCAGACGTAGAAGGCGTAACCGCCCATGGCCATGAAGTCGCTGAATGAGGCAAAGTGCATGCTTACTTCTCCTGTCTGGCGATGTCGGCAACCCAGGGGCGGTGCCACTCCCGCATCAGCAGCTCGTTCCTGAACCGCATCAGGGTCAGGGCCCCGAGGAAGGTGGCAAACGCCAGTATCATGATGAGCAGCGGCCACAGCATCTCGGGGGAGATGGAGGGCTTGTCAAACTTGGTGATAGAGGCGCCCTGGTGCAGGGTGTTCCACCACTCCACCGAGTAGTGAATGATGGGCAGGTTGATCACCCCCACCAGCGCCAGTATGCCGGCGGCGCGCCCCGCCACTACCTTGTCGCTGAAGGCGTTGTAGAGGGCGATGACGCCGAGGTAGAGAAACAGCAGGATAAGTTCCGAGGTGAGGCGCGCGTCCCACACCCACCAAGTGCCCCACATGGGCTTGCCCCAGGCGGCGCCGGTGAAGAGGGCGATGAAGGTGAAGACGGCGCCCACCGGGGCGATGGCCGCCACCGTCATGTCCGCCATGCGCAGTTGCCACACCAGGCCGATGAAGGCCGCCACCGCCATGGTGGAGTAGGCCCCCATGGAGAGGATGGCGGCGGGCACGTGGATGTAGATGATCCTGAAAGAGTCACCCTGCTGATAATCGGCGGGGGCAAAGGCCAGCCCCCAGACGGTGCCTATGATGAAGGCGAGCAGGCTTGTCACGACAAACCAGGGCAGCAGGGTGCCGGCCAGCCCATAGGCGCGCTCGGGTTTGGCATAAGGGTGCAACCATTTCCACATAGCTCACAGAACCTTTCAGTTATTAATTTTTAAGTGGCGAGGCCTACCATACCCACCGCCGGGAAACATCATATCCCCCCAAAGCAATAAGCAGCCATCCCCTTGATCTATCTCAATTATATTTTTCAAAAAACAGCCTCAAAAGAGGCTTTTTTGATAATTAATCAGTTGACGCTGACCCGCAGTGCCGCCGAGATGGCCAGGGGCGTCAGGGTCAGGGCCCCCACCAGCATGGCCCCCAGGATCGCCAGCTGACCCCCGTAGGGCAACCCCATGCTCGCCGCATCGATGGCGGAGGTGGCGAAGATCAGCACCGGGATATAGAGCGGCAGCAGCAGCAGGCTGAGCAGCACGCCCCCCTTGCGCAGCCCTGCCGTCAGCGCCACCCCGACGGCGCCGAGCAGGCTCAACACAGGGGTGCCGAGGGCCAGGGTGGCCACCACGGCCAGATAGCTCTTCATGTCCAGGGAGAGCAGGATGGCGAGCAGCGGAGAGATCAGCAGCAGCGGCAGGCCGGTCAGCAACCAGTGAGCGATCACTTTCGCCAGCGCCAGCAGCCCGAGGGGATGAGGCATCAGCATCATCTGCTCCAGGGCGCCGTCGCTGAAGTCATCGCGAAACAGCCGCTCCAGGGAGAGCATGGCCGCCAGCAGGGCCGCCACCCAGATGATGCCCGGGGCGATGCGGGCCAGCAGCTGGGGCTCGGGCCCGATGCCCAGCGGAAACAGGGTGATGACGATGAGGAAGAACCAGAGCGGGTTGAAGATGTCGGCCCGCTGGCGCAGGGCCATCAGCAACTCGCGGTGAATAAGGTGTATGACGGCGCGCAGCATGGCTACTCCTGCAACAGCGAGGTCAGGGACAGGGTCTTGAGCCGCCCCTGCATCAGGGTCAGATCCTGGTGGGTGGTGAGCACCACCATGCCCCCCCGATCCGCGTGGGTCAGGAACAGTTGCTCCAGCACCCTGACCCCCTGCTTGTCGATGGCGGTGAAGGGCTCGTCGAGGATCCAGAGCGCCGGGCGCTCAGACAGCCAGAGCCTGGCCAGCGCCACCCGCCGCTGCTGCCCGGCCGAGAGCTGGCCCGCGGGATAATCCTCGAAGCCGGCGAGGCCGACCTGGGCCAGCACCTGCCAGAGATCCACGGAAGCCTCGGCCGTGCCGTGCAGCTTCTGATAGAAGGAGAGGTTCTCCAGGGGGGTCAGGGTCGCCTTGACGCCGGGCTGATGGCCCAGATAGAGCAGGCTGGCATGGTACTCATCCCGGCAGTGGCGGATGTTCTCCCCGTTCCAGCACACCTCCCCCGCGAAGGGTTGGGAGAGGCCGGTCAGCAGCCGCAGCAGGCTGGTCTTGCCCACCCCGTTGGGGCCTTCAATCTGCATCAGATCGCCCGAGCGCACCGCGAAGGAGAGATGTTCAAACAGGGTGCGATCTTCACGCACGCAGCTCAGATTGTTGGCTTGAAGCAGCATGAGGGTGTAATCGTTGAAAATGAGGCGGCCTGCATCTTAACACAGGATCCGGAGGCGTCTTTTCAAAGATGCCAATAATCAACAGGATTTGTGGGGGAGATCGCGCACCGGCAGAAGAAGATGTGGCAGGGAAAAGAGGGGCGGCACATGCCTCCCCTCTCGATCTGAAGCAGGGGTCAGGTGCGACCCTTGCGCAGGGAGATCAGCAACTCGGCTTCGGCCTGGGGCAACTCGCATTCGCTCATCACCTCGTCGAGATCGGCGCCGAGCTCCACCATCTTGGCGGCGCGGCTGTAGAGGCGGCGCTCCGGATCCTGCAGGGTCAACTCCTGCTGGCTATCCTGGATCTTCTGCATGGCCCCTTCGGCGGATTGCAGGCGCTGACCCATGCCGATGGCACCGGTATGCAGCTCCATCATCTGCTTGCGCAGACTCTCGAGCTGCCCCTGCAGCGTCTCCATCCTGGCCTCGGACTCTCGCTGACGGCGGCGGTGACCCAATAGACCGTAGAGGGCCAGCACCAGCGCCAACAAGGACAACCCCAAGGCTGCGAATTCAATCATCAAACTGTCACCTTCCTCATCACAGGGTCCCGCTCGGCATCAAGGTGCCGCGGGCAGATCCGGGACCGCTGTTGTATCACTTTTTGACGCGCCGTTACAGGGAGCCGATATCGTCCCACTCTTCGTCGGAGAGCAGCTTGTTGAGATCCACCAGGATCAGCAGCTGACCGTCGCGGTTGCTGACACCCTGGATGAACTTGGCGCTCTCCTCGGTGCCCACCGCCGGGGCGGCGTCGATCTCGGAGGAGCGCAGATAGACCACCTCGGCCACGCTGTCCACCATGATGCCGATCACCTGCTTCTCCGCCTCTATGATGACGATGCGCGAATTCTCGCTCACATCACCGGCCGGCAGGCCGAAGCGGGAGCGGGTGTCGATGACGGTCACCACGTTGCCACGCAGGTTGATGATGCCCAGCACATAGTCGGGCGCACCCGGGACCGGGGCTATCTCGGTGTAGCGCAACACTTCCTGGACCTGCATCACGTTGATGCCATAGGTCTCGTTTTCCAACTGGAAGGTCACCCACTGCAGCACTTCGTCCTCGGCCAGATTTTGTGCAATATTGCGCTTCTCTGTCATCTTCTTGATCCTTGTATGAACCCGTCAACGGGTAAAATTAGCAATAAAACCATGGCAGTGCCGATGTTGTCAGCGGCCTTCGATGTTCACGCCTCGGCCAAGGAGCACCAAGAGCTCCCTGACGTGCAGCAGGGCACACATCTTCTCCTTGACCATGCCCGCCAGCCAGGGGCGTTTCCCCTCCTGATGGCGCCACTTCACCTGATCCCGATGCAGCAGTTCGGTGCCCTTCAACTGATGACAGGCCAGTCCCCAGGGTGATTCCCCCAGCATAATCAGATATTTGTACTCGTCTATCTCCAGATGCTGGCCCGGCATGACCCACTGGGCCGTGTCGACCACGTTCATCTTCTGCTCCCGGGAGGTCATGATCCCCTTGTACCAGCCCGGCTGGCCGAACAGGGAAGTCACCTCCCCCAGCTGGTGAATGCCGCCGAGCTCGGTCAGGGGCACGGCGAAGGTCACCCCGGCCACGTCGAAGAAGAGCGCCTGAAACTCGTTGCCGGTATCCAGGTTTTCCCAGGGCGCAGGGGCAGGCTCGGGTTCCGCCGCCAGCACGGGTTCGGCCAGTGCCAGGGCAACGGGCTCGGCGCTCACCGGGATCACCTCGGGCGTCACCAGGGCCACCTCGACTGGCTCGGGCTCTGCCTCGACCTCGAGCTGGAAGGGCTCGACATGCAGCTCTTCATGGCTCAGGACATCCATCTCATCCTGCACCTGGCTCACCTGGGCGAGCAGCTCGCTCAGTTGCGCCAGCCGGCTGTCGGCTTCGAGATAGGGGGCCGCAGCCACCTCGGGCAAGGGGGCGGGCTGAGGCTGCAACTGCAGCACAGGGGCCGGCGCCTCCTCGTCCGGATCGTCCCGCAGCAGGAGATCATCGAGCAGCAGGGAGTGGAAATAGTCATCCATGGCCCGAACCTGGGTGGTCTCTCTCATGGCTTCACCTCCTGGGTCCGTTGACGCTCAAGCGCATCGAGATTGTTGAGCAGGGTCTCGTAGGCATAGGTGCCACGGCTGCCCGGTGCATAGATGGACGGGGGTATGTGCAGCAGGCTGGCATCCCGGAATTTGGTGTCGATGGGAATGACCGCATTCCACACCGCCTCCCCATACTGCTCCTTGATGGACTGCAGCGTCATCAGGGAGGCCCGGGTACGCTTGTCGAACATGGTCGGGATCACGGTATAGCGGAACTTGTCCCGCTTGGATCGCTGCATGATCTCGAAGGTCTTCATCATCCGCTCCAGCCCCTTCAAGGCCAAAAATTCGGTCTGCACTGGCACCAGGATGCGATCGCAGGCCGCCAGCGCATTGACCATCATCACCCCCAGCACGGGCGGGCAGTCGATGAGCACATAGTCATACTGGTCCTGCACCCGCAACAGGGCACGCTTGAGCACCAGCCCCATGCCTTCCCGGTTGCCCATGACCCTGTCCAGGGTCGCCAGCGTGATGGAGGCGGGCAGCAGGTGGATGTTCTCGAACTTGGTCTTCAGGGTCATCCGGTTGACCAGCTCGGCACTGGGCTTGGCCGCCTGGAACAGCTCGTAGAGGGTGCCTTCCAGCCGGTCCGAGTCAAAATCGAAATACGAGGTCAGGGAGGCGTGGGGATCGGTGTCGATCAGCAGCACCCGCTGGCCACGCTGGGCCAGAATGCCCGCCAGGGAGACGACCGTGGTGGTTTTACCGACTCCACCCTTCTGATTGGCAACCGTCCAAACAATCACTGTATCAATCCTGCCTTGTTGTTATGCGTATGCCACCACCGGGCAGCGTCACCACTCTGACGTTCTCGCTGTCGACGCTCTGTGGCGCGGCCGGAGCCGGCGTCGCCGTCAGGGAGTTGACGGGGAGTCGCGGCACCCAGGCGAATCTGGATATGGCGACCACGACCTTGCGATTCTGTAACCGCCCCTGCTCGCTGCCGTTGTCGGCGAAGGGGGAGAACTCCCCATAGGCCTCGTAGGCGAGCCGCTCGGGGGCTATCCCCTTGGCCACCAGGGCACCGAGCACAGCCTCGGCGCGGGCGGCAGACAGGGTCCAGTTGGAGCGAAACATTTCGTTGTTGATCGGTTGGTTATCCGTGTAACCCCGCACCCTGACATAGTTATCGACCGGTTTCAGAATACCTGAAAGCGTATCGAGCACAGGGGCCGCATTGCTCCCCAGAAAGGCGCTGCCGCTGCGAAACAGCAGGCCGGAACTCAGCTCCACCGTCAGCCAGTTGTCATCCTTCGCCAGCTTGACCACGCCGGCATCCACCAGGGCGCCCATGGCCTCCTGCAGCTGCAGGTCTATGGTCGCAAGGGCCGTGCCGTCTTGCTGGATCGGGGTGCCCGTGATGGGGGCGCGCGAAGGCGACGGTGAGGCCTGGCTCTCCAGCAGGGAAGGCGCGGCCGACACCGGGTTGTTGAGCAGGGAGTTGCCCTGCCCTTCCAGCAGGCCATCGCTGCGCGGCACCTGGTTGAAGGCCTGGGTCATGCCCTCGATGACGGCGCGGTACTGCTCCTTGTTGACGATGGCCACCGAGTAGAGCACCACGAAGAGGGCGAAGATGAGCGTCATGTAATCGGCATAGGAGACCAGCCAGCGATCGAGATGTTCTCGCCCCTGCAGGTGCAAACGATAGCGCTTGCGCATGGCTATTCCCCTTTCAGATAAGCCCGTAGCCGCCGTTCAACCTGCTGGCCGTTCTCCCCGTGGGCGATGGCCAGCAACCCTTCCAGCGTCATCTCCTGATAGAGACCGTAGTGATAGTGGAATGCCCGCAGGCGATTCGCTATCGGCAGATAGAGGAGGTTGGCAAAGCCCACCCCGTAGATGGTCGCGACGAAGGCGATGGCGATGCCGGCGCCCAGGGTACCCGGCTCCTCCAGGTGAAACATGGCCTGGATGAGGCCTATCACGGCCCCTATGATGCCTATGGTCGGGCTGTAGCCCCCCATGGCCTCGAACACCCTGGCAGCGTGCTCGTTGCGCTCCTGCTCGATGTCGATATCCGCCTCCAGCAGGCGGCGGATATCCTCGATGGAGACGCCGTCCACTATCATGGTGAGCCCCTGGCGGGTGAAGGGATCGCTCTCCTGTTCGGCCTGGTTCTCCAGCGCCAGCAACCCCTGCTGGCGCGCAAACTGGGCCCAGGCCTGCAGGCGCTCGGCCTGCTGCACCAGATCCAGTTGCGGCGGGAACAGCATCCAGCGCGCTTGGGCGAGGGCGGACAGCATGTACTTGCGGGGCGTCTGCAGGATGACGGCACCCCAGGTGCCCCCGACCACGATGACGAAGGCAGGGCCATCCAGCAGGGTCAGCAGGCTGCCGCCGTGCCACCATTGGGCGACGGCCACGGCGACCAGCGCCAGCACCAGGCCGAACATGCCCATGGTCAGCGGCCCAACTCGACCAGGATGCGCTGGGCCACCCTGTCCAGTGGCAGGGATTCGCTGGCTATGCCCGCCTTGGCAACCGCCTGGGGCATGCCGTAGACCACGCAGGAGGCTTCATCCTGCGCCCAGATAGTGGCGCCCTGCTCCTTGAGCAGACGCGCCCCGTCCCGGCCATCGGCGCCCATGCCGGTCAGCACGATGGCGAGCACCTTGTCGCCGTAGATCTTGGCGGCGGAGGCGAAGGTGATGTCGACACAGGGCTTGTAGTTGACCTTGTCATTGCCCTCTATGATGCGAAGGCGAGCTCCTGGCCCGCGCCCTTCCAGCAGCATCTGCTTGCCACCTGGGGCCAGATAGGCGTGACCAGGCCTCAGCACGTCACCGTCTTCAGCCTCCTTGACCCCGATCTGGCACAGGCCGTTGAGACGGGCGGCGAAGGCCGCGGTGAAGGTGGCCGGCATATGCTGGATCAACAATATGGGGTGAGGGAAATCTCCCGGCAGCTTGGTCAGCACGTTCTGCAGCGCCACCGGGCCACCGGTGGAGGTGCCGATGGCCACCAGCTGATAGCTCTTGCCGCTGCGCTTGAAGCTGGCGGGCGCTGCGGCGCGAACCGGCTCGGGCTGGCGCTCAAGAGGACGCGCCAGGGCAGCGCCGAGAGCGGGGCGCACCGCAGGCTCCGGCGTCCGGGGTCTGGCGGCCGCCATCAGGAAGCGCTTGCGGGCTATCTCCCTGACGCGCTGCTGCAGCAGCTTGACGGCCTCATCCTTGTCCCTGGCTATGTCTTCGAACTTCTTGGGCAGGAAATCCAGGGCACCGGCATCCAGTGCATCCAGGGTCGCCTTGGCCCCCTCGTGGGTCAGCGAGGAGAACATCAGTATGGGGGTCGGACACTTGGCCATGATCTCGCGCACGGCGCTGATGCCGTCGAGCACCGGCATTTCGATGTCCATGGTGATGACATCAGGCCGCAACTGCAGCGCCTTGTCTACCGCCTCCCGGCCGTTCTGGGCCGTGTCGATCACCGTCATCAGGGGGTCCTGATTGATGATCTCGCTGACCCGACGACGGAAGAAACTCGAATCGTCGACCACTAATACCTTGACTGCCATTGTTATTCTTTTAACTCCTTGGGCCAGACGCTCAGTGGCGGCGGGCATAGGCCTTGAGCAGGCTGGGCACGTCCAGGATGAGGGCGATGCCGCCATCGCTGGTGATAGTGGCGCCGGCCATGCCGGGGGTCCCCTGCAACAGGTTATCGAGCGGCTTGATCACCACCTCTTCCTGACCGATGAGGTTGTCCACCACGAAGCCCACCTGCTGGGTGCCGATCTGGACGATGACCACGTGGCCTGTGTCCTGGCGGGCCGTTCTGCCGGCACCGCGTACCAGCCACTTGTGCAGGTAGAACAGCGGGATCGCCTTGTCACGGACTATGATGGTGAGCTGGCCGTCCACCACGTTGGCCTTCTTCAGATCCAGGTGGAAGATTTCGTTCACGCAGCCAAGCGGCAGGGCGAAGGTCTGTTCACCCACTTCCACCATCAGGGTCGGCAGTATGGCCAGGGTCAGGGGGACCTTGATCTCGAGGCGGGTACCCTTGCCCCAGGTCGAATCGATGTGCACCGAGCCATTGAGGCTGACAATGCTGGTCTTCACCACATCCATGCCGACACCACGGCCGGAGATGTCTGAGATCTCGGACTTGGTGGAGAAACCGGGGGCGAAGATCAGGTTATAGGCGTCGTTGTCGCTCATGCGCGCCGCGCTGTCGGCATCGAGCACGCCACGGCTGATGGCGATGGCTTTGAGCTTCTCCGGATCCATGCCGGCGCCGTCATCCTCGATGCAGAGCAGGATATGGTCACCCTGCTGGGAGGCGCTCAGGGTGATGGTACCCTGACGGGGCTTGCCCGCCTTCTCCCGCACATCCGGCATCTCGACCCCGTGGTCGCAGGAGTTGCGCACCAGGTGAACCAGGGGATCGGCCAGGGCCTCCACCAGGTTCTTGTCGAGATCCGTCTCTTCACCCACCATCACCAGCTCGATCTCTTTCTTGAGGGTGCGGGCGAGATCGCGCACAACGCGGGGGAAGCGACCGAAGACCTTCTTGATAGGTTGCATGCGGGTCTTCATGACCGCGCCCTGCAGATCGGCAGTCACCACATCCAGGTTGGCCACCGCCTTGGACATCTCTTCGTCGTTGCTGGCGATGCCGAGGCTCACCAGGCGGTTTCGCACCAGCACCAGCTCGCCCACCATGTTCATGATGACGTCCAGGGTCTTGGTATCCACCCGCACCGTGGTGTCGTTTTGCACCGCACTGCTCTCGGCGGGGGCCGCCTGCTTGGCAGGGGCGGGGGCCGGGGCCGGTTTGGCCGGGGCAGAGGCCGGTTTGGCGGGGGCGGCGCTGGCCGCGACCGGCGCCTTGGGGGTCACGGGCGCGGCGGGAGCCTTGGGCTCGGGAGCCGGAGCAGCCGCCATGCTGTGCTGGGGTGCCTGGCCGCGGCCATGCAATTCATCCAGCAGGCGTTCGAACTCGTCGTCGTCGATGAGCTCGTCCACCTCTTTTTGTACCGATTGCAGCGGGGAGAGATCCGGGGCGCCGCCGTGCTGGCCCTGGCCATGCAGCTGATCGAGCAGGGCCTCGAACTCGTCGTCCGTGATGTCGCCCGAACCGCTCAACACGGGGGCGGCAGACACCGTCGGCGCCTTGCCGGCACCGTGCAGTTCATCCAGCAGGCGCTCGAATTCGTCGGCGGAGATCTCGTCGATGGAGCCGCCACCGTTGACGGCCACAGGGGCGCTCTCGGCGACGATGACGGGTTCGGGCTCGGGTTCTGGCTGCTGCGGGGCGGCAACACTGGCGGTCCGCAGCTGCTCCTGCCCTTCCGGTTTGCACAACTCGTGCAGATCGTGCAGCAGATCCGCAGAGGCCGGGCTGGTCGGCTCCCGGTTCTGCACCTGGGCAAACATGACGTTGATGGCATCAAGGGCCTGCAAGATGACATCCATCAGCTCGGCACTGAGGGTTCGCTTGCCGTTGCGCAGCATGTCGAACAGGTTCTCGGCACCGTGGCAGACGTCCACCAGCTCGGTCAGGGAGAGGAAACCCGCTCCCCCCTTGACGGTATGGAAGCCGCGAAAGATGGCATTCAACAGATTCTTGTCATCGGGCCGCTTTTCCAAGTCGACCAGTTGTTCAGACAACTGTTCCAATATTTCTGATGCTTCGACCAAAAAGTCTTGCAGTATGTCTTCATCAACTTCGAAGGCCATGCGTCACTCCATTAGAATCCCAGGCTAGACAGCAGATCGTCCACATCATCTTGACCATTGACCACATCGGACCTTGTCTGCGGGTTCATGATGGGGCCTTCTGCCTCGATGCCGCTCGCCGGCAGGCTGCGCGCCGAATTCTCGATGACGGCCTCACCAAACATGGTCAGCATCTCTATCAACTTTGTTTCAACTTCCTGCACCAGCTTGATCACCTTGCGGATCATCTGACCGGTCAAGTCCTGGAAATCCTGAGCCATCAGGATTTCAGTCAGCAGTTGTCGTAACTTATCGGCATCCGTCTCCGAAGCCTTAATAAAATCATTCAGTTGATGGCAGAGTGCCTTGAACTGGCCCAGTTCAAGATCCCGGCTCATCAAGGCATTCCAATTGGGCATCACCAGCTGAATGTTGTCATTGAGCCGATCGGCGATGGGAAGGCTGGCCTCGACCGCATCCATGGTGCGATTGGCCGCCTTGTCCGTCATGTCGATGACATAGCTGAGCCGCTCCCGGGCATCCGGGATCTCATGGGTGGCCAGGTCGGGGATCCTGGGATCCAGGCGAAAATCCTGCAGTGAGTTGTGCAACTGGCGGGTCAGCTGCCCCACCTTGTCAAACAGGGCCGCCGCATTGGGGGCGCACACATCGGCGAGGATGGTATCGGCCTGTTCAAACTCTTCTCGCTCCAGGTGGGCAACCAGCATCCTTGCCTGTTCAAGCGAGATCATGGCACTCGTTTTGGCCTTCATCCCTGCCGCTCCTTAGCCGATTCGTTCAAAGATTTTGTCGAGCTTCTCTTTGAGGGTGGCGGCAGTGAACGGCTTGACGATATAGCCATTGACCCCGGCCTGGGCGGCTTCGATGATCTGCTCGCGCTTGGCTTCCGCAGTCACCATCAGTACCGGCAGGTGCTTGAGTTTGTCATCGAGACGGATCGCCTTGAGCAGGTCTATGCCCTGCATGCCGGGCATGTTCCAGTCGGTGACCACGAACTGATAATCGCCGTTTTTCAACATCGGCAGGGCCGTGTTGCCATCGTCTGCTTCATGGGTATTGTTATATCCCAGGTCACGCAGCAAGTTCTTGATAATCCGGCGCATCGTTGAAAAATCGTCGACGATGAGGATTTTCATGTTCTTGTCCAAAATTCCCTCCTAAATAGCCGCCAAAACGGCTCACTTACATGATGCAGATCGCAGGTTTTATGGTGCGGATTATGCCTTAGAGTTGCGTTCCAGTGTAGCCAGTACAACCACTTATAAATTCCAATCTCTCAAACGGGCCCGCAGCCTGTGCATGGCCTGGCTGTGGATCTGGCTCACCCGAGACTCGCTCACGCTCAGGACTTCCCCGATTTCACGCAAGTTCAGCTCTTCGTCGTAATACAGTGACAGCACCAGGGCCTCCCGTTCCGGCAGGCGGGCGATGTGTTCGGCCAGGGCGCCCTGAAAGCGCTCGGCCGCCAGATCGTCGAAGCCGCCGTGACCGCTGGCGTCATCGGGATGCCCTATCACATCCTCGCTGACCCCGAGATCCTCGATGCCGATGATCTTGCCGCAGGAGACATCCTGCAGCATGGCATGGTATTCGCCAAGGGAGACCCCCATGTTGGCGGCCACCTCGGTGTCTCTGGCATCCCGGCCATGGGCCTGCTCCACGTTCTCGATCGCCTCTGCGATGGCACGGCTGTTGCGGTGCACCGAGCGGGGCACCCAGTCCCCGCGGCGGATCTCGTCGAGCATGGCGCCGCGGATGCGGATGCCGGCATAGGTTTCAAAGCTGGCGCCCTTGCTGCCGTCAAAGTTGCGGGAGGCTTCGAGCAGCCCAATCATACCTGCCTGGATCAGGTCATCCAGCAAGACACTGCTTGGCAGGCGAGCCAATAAATGCTGGGCAATCCGCTTGACCAGCGGAGCATGACGCTCGACCAGCACGTAGGAATCCTGATGACGCAAGTATGCTTGGGCTTTATTCACGGGAGTCTTCCTGTGCTATGACCGGCTTTTGCAATAAGTTTTCCAGGAAAAATTCGAGGTGTCCCCCCGGCTGGTTCGGGATGGGCCAGCTCGCCGCCTTGTTCGCCAGGGCACGGAATGCCAGGGAGGCGGGGGACTTGGGAAACGCCTCGACGATCAGCTTCTGTTTGCGCACCGCGGCCCGCAGGTTGGTGTCGTAAGGCACGCAGGCCACCAGCTCCAGGGAGGTGTCCAGGAAGCGGTCGGTGACCCGGGTCAGCTTGGCGAACAGCTCCTGCCCCTCGCGCAGGGAGCGGACCATGTTGGCCACCACCTTGAAGCGGAACACCCCGTGATCCTTGGAGAGGATCTTGATGAGGGCATAGGCATCCGTGATGGAGGTGGGCTCGTCGCACACCACCACCATGATGTCCTGGGCCGCACGGGTGAAGCTCAGCACCATGTCGGAGATCCCCGCCGCCGTGTCCACCAGCAGCACGTCCACCTGGGTCTTCATCTCGCTGAAGGCGCGAATGAGCTCGGCATGTTGCACCGGCGACAGCTCGACCATGGACTGGGTGCCCGAGGTGGCCGGCACTATCATCATGCCATAGGGCCCCTCGACGATGATGTCGTCTATGGTGCACTCCCCCGCCAGCACATGGGAGAGGTTGCGGTGCACCCGCAGCCCCAGCATGACGTCGACGTTGGCCAGACCAAGGTCGGCATCCAGCACCAACACCCGCTTGCCCTGGGCGGCCATGGCTCCCGCCACGTTCAGGGTCACGTTGGTCTTGCCAACGCCCCCCTTGCCTCCGGACACGGCGATCACTTTCACTCGATTGTTTTGACGCATTTTGCGCAGACCACTCGCCTGATCCATATACATGTTACTCATAAAACTCCGAATCTTCGGCCTCGCCAAAACCTGAACCCCAGAAGTAAGGGTCTTCTGTTTCCCGCTCCAGCGAGCCCATGGCCGCGCCGACCAGCAGCGCCGCATTGGCAACTTGAATATCTTCCGGCACCCGCTGTCCATCCGTGATGTAGCTGATGGGCAGGGCGTTCTGAATGCATACGTTAATCACTTCACCCAGATTCAGGCTCTCGTCGAGCTTGGTCAGGATGCAGCCGGAGAGCGGAATGCGCCGGAAGTGATCCACCGCCTCCTGCATCACCCGGCGCTGGGAGGTGGCCGACATGACCAGGTAGCTGCGAATGCGCACCTTGGCATTCTTCACCAGGGTGTCGAGCTGCTCGGTCAGGCGGATATCCCGCTGCCCCACCCCGGCGGTGTCGATGAGCACCAGCCGGCGGTGACGGAACTGATAGAGCGCACTGGCCAGCTCCTCGGCATCGCGCACCTGACGCACCGGGCATCCCATGATGCGACCATAGGTCTGCAGCTGTTCGTGGGCCCCGATCCTGTAGTTATCCGTGGTGATGAGGGCCACCTGCTCGGCGCCATACTTCATGGCAAAGCGGGCCGCCAGCTTGGCGATGGTGGTGGTCTTGCCCACCCCGGTCGGGCCGAGCAGGGCCACGGCACCGCCCTGGCGCAGGATGTCGTCTTCGCTGATCTTGAGCTGGGCCGTCAGCACCTCGGCCAGCTGGGCCATGGCCTGATGGATGGGCATGTCTTCCGGGATAAGCCCGGCCAGCTGATCGGCGAAGGCATCATCGAACCCCATCTTCTTGAGTTCCTTGATGAGCAGTGCCCGCATCGGCTCGCGGCGCTCCACCTCCTGCCACATCAGGCCGGAGATCTGGTGCTCCAGCAGCTTGCGGATGCTGGCCATCTCCTTGCGCATCCCCTCCATCTCCTGATCCCGCGGGGCGGACTGGGCAGCACGGGGGCCGGGGGCCGGGCGCGCCTTGGGCTTGGCGGGCTCGGGGGCCGCCCCCCACTGGCCCTGTTCGGCCAGGGTTCTGGGTGCGCTGGCGGCAGACGCCAGTCCGGCGGACTGGGTGCCGGCGCCGCCATTGCCCTGCCAGGAGGCCGGCGCAGCATTGCCGTTGCCCGCCCCATTCGCTGGCCATGACCCCTGAGCGGCGTTGCCGCCCGCCGGATTGGACGGGTTGAGCTTCTGCTGGCGCGCCAGCAGGGCCGCCAGGGTATCGGCATAATATTCGTTCTGCTCCTTGGGGGGAGCCGAGCGCGTCATCTGCTTGCCCGCAGACGAGATATTGACGCTCTCATCGTTCAACTGACGGCGAACCGGCGCATCTTTAGGTCCAGGCACCTGGGACTGATAATCGACGGCCGCGACTATCTCCACCCCACCGGTGACCTTTTTGTTGGACATGATGACGGCATCCGGCCCGAGAGTCTCCTTGACCTCGGCCAGCGCCGTGCGCATGTCTTTGGCAAAAAACCGCTTAATCTTCACCCGTCATCTCCGCTAACTAGCCCTGTCCCACCGCACTGACGATGCGGATCTGCTTGTCATCAGGCACTTCCTGATAAGACAGGACGCGTAATCCAGGAATGGCATTCTTGACAAATTTCGCCAGGGTATTGCGCAATATCCCCGATGTCAGAAGCACGGCCGGCTGGCCTTCCAGTTCTTGTCGTTGAGTGGCTTCCACCAGGGAGCGCTGCATCCGCTCCGCCAGTCCCGGTTCTATACCGGCGCCATCTCCCCCACCTGCTTGCAGGGATTGATGCAATATGCGTTCCAGTTCTGGTGAAAGGGTGATCACCGGCAGCTCGGGCTCGGGGCCGGCAATCTCCTGCACGATCAGCCTGCGCAGGGCGATACGGCAGGCGGCGGTCAGCACTTCCGGGTCAGGGCTGCGTGGCGCATATTCCACGAGGGTCTGCAGGATAGTGCGCATATCGCGAATTGGCACGCCTTCATTGAGGAGATTTTGCAATACCTTGACCAGGTTGCCCATGCTGATCACTTCGGGAACCAGCCCTTCCACCAGCTTGCTCTGATGCTTCCCTATCATGTCCAGCAGTTGCTGCACCTCGTCGTGACCCAGCAGCAGGGCGGCATGGTTGGAGAGGATCTGGCTGAGGTGAGTTGCCACCACGGTGGCCGCATCCACCACTGTGTAGCCAAGGGTCTGGGCCTGGGAGACCTGATCCTTGGCGACCCAGACAGCTTCCAGTCCGAACGCGGGATCCTGGGTCGCTATGCCCTGGATCTGGCCGAACACCTGACCCGGGTTGATGGCCATCTCCTTGTCGTGATAGACGGTGGCCTCGCCGGTGCTCACCCCCATCAGGGTGATGCGGTACTGGTTGGGGGCGAGATCCAGGTTGTCGCGGATGTGCACCGCAGGCACCAGGAAGCCGAACTCCTGGGAGAGCTTCTTGCGCACCCCCTTGATCCGGTTGAGCAGCTCGCCCCCCTGGTTCTTGTCCACCAGCGGGATGAGCTGATAGCCCACCTCCAGGCCTATGATGTCCACCGGCATGACGTCATCCCAGCTCAGGTCCTTCTGCTCCACCGGGGCATCACCCTGGGCCGGCAAGAGTTCACCGCTCGCCGCCCTGGCCTTGTTCAGTTTCTCCCGGCGCAGCAGCCACCAGGCCCCTGCTGCCGCCACGGCCCCCAGACTCAGGAAGGCCAGGTGCGGCATGCCGGGCACACTGCCCATCATCAGCAGTATGCCGGCGGAGATCACCAGCGCCTTGGGGTTCTCGAACAGCTGGCCGAGCACGGCCGTGCCCATGTCCTGATCGGTATTCTGGCGGGTGACTATGATGGCGGCGGCGATGGAGAGCAGCAGGGACGGGATCTGCGCCACCAGGCCGTCACCTATGGCGAGCAGGGTGTAGATCTCGGCCGCTTCGCCGAAGCTGAGCTGGTGCTGCATCATGCCGATGATGAAGCCACCGATGATGTTGATGAAGAGGATCATGATGCCGGCGACGGCATCCCCCTTCACGAATTTGGAGGCACCGTCCATGGAGCCGTAGAAGTCAGCTTCCTGGGTCACGTCCTGACGGCGCTTCTTGGCCTCTTCCTGGTTGATGAGACCGGCGTTCAGGTCCGCATCTATGGCCATCTGCTTGCCGGGCATGGCATCCAGGGTGAAGCGGGCGCTCACCTCGGAGATCCGGCCCGCACCCTTGGTGACCACCACGAAGTTGATGATCACCAGGATCATGAAGACGATGATGCCCACCGCATAGTTGCCGCCGATCACCACGTTGCCGAAGGCCTCGATCACATGGCCCGCCGCCGCGCTGCCGTTGTGCCCTTCCAGCAGCACCACCCGGGTGGAGGCGACGTTGAGGGCGAGTCGCAGCAGGGTCGCTATCAGCAGGACTGTGGGGAAGGCGGCAAACTCCAGCGGCCGACGGGTATAGACGGCCACCAGCAGCACCACTATGGAGAGGGCGATGTTGAAGGAGAAGAGGATATCCAGCATCAGGGGCGGTATGGGGAGCACCACCATGCCGAGGGAGGCGAGCACCAGCAACGGGGTCCCTATCCCCTTGCTGAGCAACCATCTGTACTCTTTGAAGCGGCTCACTCCAGCCTTGAATCCCATCGTTCTTCTCGATTTACCACTGCCGATGGCGAATTAAAGCAAATATCAAGCCAATTACCCAACCAATTGATCTATATTGATTTTATTTTGATGCTGTCAGAAGTCCGTCGGAGGACTTGTTCGGGTAGCTTGATGGGCAGCGAGGTGTTGCCCGCAAATCCCGCTGGAACGGGCAGCGCCATGGTGATCAGTGTGGGGAATGGCGAGCCGATCCATGGCAAACGGGGCGGGAGCGAGGCTAGATGCAATATTCAGGTGGCACAGTGGACTGCTCCCTGGCAACGGGAGCTGTCAACGCCTCAGAGCACTGACGACTTGCGATAGTCCGGTGGCATAGTGGACTGATCTAGGGCGCTCAGGGCAGCCAGCCTCCGCTGAACACCAGACTACCTGCGATATTCCGGTGCCATAGTGGACAGATCCCTGGGGATGGAGACAACCAGCGCCTCCCAAAATAGAGATTACCTGCGATATTCCGGTGCCATAGTGGACAGATCCCTGAGGATGGAGACAACCAGCGCCTCCCAGAATACGGATTATTTGCGATATTCCGGCGGAATGGGGAGATCCCTGGCGACCGGGGTCGGGCGGCGGCCACGACCACGGCGGAACTTCTTGAGCTGATAGACGTAGGCCAGCACCTGGGCCACGGCGGCAAACAGCCCCTCGGGGATCTCCTGGCCAATCTCGGTGGCGTGGTAGATGGCCCGGGTCAGGGGCGGCGAGGACATCACGGGGATGTCGTATTCCCGCGCTATCTCCCGGATCTTCATCGCCACCTCGTCCACCCCCTTGGCCAGCACCTTGGGCGCGGCCCCCGGCTTGCCCGCGTCGTACTTCAGGGCCACCGAGTAGTGGGTCGGGTTGGTGATGATGACGTCCGCCTTGGGCACATCCCCCATCATGCGGCGCATCGCCATCTGCATCTGCAACTGGCGTATCCGCCCCTTGACCTCGGGCTTGCCATCGCTGTCCTTGAACTCGTCCTTGATCTCCTGCTTGGTCATCTTGAGCTGGCGATTGTGGTTCCAGGTCTGGAAGGGCACGTCTATGGCGACGATGGGGATCAGGGCGCAGCAGAGGATGATCAGCATCCACAGCAGCAGATCCAGGGCGTCTATGATGCCGCCGGGGAAACCCTCCAGGGAGAGGTTGAGCAGGTGATTGAACTGGCTCGACAGCATCCACCAGGCGAACAGGCTGATGAACACCACCTTGGCGATGGACTTGACGAGCTCCACCAGGGATTGCACCCCGAACATCCTCTTCAAACCACTCAAGGGGCTCAATTTGCTCCATTTGGGCAACATGGCCTCGGAGGAGAAGTTCATCCCCCCCAGCAATGTGTTGCCCACGAAGGCGGCTATGGTCACCAGCAGGAACAGCAGGCCGAGAGGTTGCAGCAGCTCCCACAGCAGGGTGGGCAGCATGACCCCCATGGCGTTGGGATCGAAGGCCTGATCCCGGTCCAGGGTAAAGCCCATGGTGAGTACCTTGACCATGGCCCCCGCCAGGCTCTCCTTGATCATCAGCAAGCCGAACACGGTCGCCAGCAGGACGCTGGCAGTCCCCAGCTCCTTGGAGCGTGCAATCTGCCCTTTTTCCCGGGCCTGTTGCAGTCGTTTGCCCGTGGGTTGTTCTGTGCGTTCCTGATCGGTATCAGCCATGCTGACCCCCGACTGACTGGCCGTTGTCGATCAGCCAGCCGATAGCATGGCCTGGTTGTTCGGTGCCGTTGACCCGATCGGTATCAATGGCATGCAGTCCCCCGACTGACTGGCCGCTGTCGATCAGCCAGCCGATAGCATGGCCTGGTTGTTCGGTGCCGTTGGCCCGATCGGTATCAATGGCATGCAGTCCCCCGACTGACTGGCCGCTGTAAGTCAGCCAGCCGATAGCATGGCCTGGTTGTTCGGTGCCGTTGACCCGATCGGTATCAATGGCATGCAGTCCCCCGACTGGCTGGCCGTTGTAGATCTGCCAGCCGATAGCATGGCCTGGTTGTTCGGTGCCGTTGACCCGATCGGTATCAATGAGATGCAGTCCCCCGACTGGCTGGCAACTGTCGAGCAGACCGGTATCAACCATTCTGCCCCCCCAGGCACTGGACCTTGATAAGCTCGCAACTGGTCTCCTGCACCCGCTCCCAGAGGGAATCGAAGTGCCCCATGAAGCCCCCTATGGTGAGCCAGAGGATAAACAGACCCGACATCATGCTGACCGCAAAGCCGATGCTGAAGATGTTGAGCTGGGGGGCCGCCCGGGTCATGACCCCGAATGCGAAGTTGATGAGCAGCAGGGCTATGATGGCCGACAGGGCCATCACCAGGGAGGCCTGGTACATGACCCCGAGGAAGCTCACCAGGCTGCGGATGGCGGGCAGGCTGAGCCCGCTGTCCGAGACCGGCAGGGTCTCGAAGCTCAGCACCACCATCCTGATCATCAGGAGATGGCCATCCACCGCCAGGAACACCAGGGTCGCCAGCATCAGGTAGAACTGGCCCACCACGGGAGCCGACTGGCCGTTCATGGGATCCACCAGGGTGGCAAAGCCCAGGCTGGTCTGCATGGCGATGATCTGGCCCGCCATCACGAAGCTTTCCAGCAGAAACTGGGTCATGAGGCCGAGCGCTATGCCGATGAGCAGCTGCTGCCCCAGCACCAGGAAGCTGCCGACGGAGAACAGCTCCACCTTGGGCATGGGGGGCAGCAGGGGGGCGATGATGAAGGTGATGGCGAGCGCCAGCCCCATGCGAACGTTGGCAGGAGCGAGCCGGCTGCCGAACACCGCCATCACCATCAGCAGGCTGCTCACCCGGGCAAGCGGCCAGAGCACGGACGCCAGCCACTCCATGATCACCGCAGTGGTGTAGCTCACGCCGCCGCTCCGAAAGCCGTGGGACGGGTCGTCATCGGCAGCCTGACGGTCGCAAATGCCGACACTGGCATCAGCCGACCACCTCGGGGATCTGGCTCACCATCAGCTGGAAGAAGTCCATCAGGCTCTGCAAGCCCCAGTGGGCACCGGCCCCCAGGGCCAGCAGGGTGACCACGAGACGGGGCAGGAAGCTCAGGGTCTGTTCGTTGATGGAGGTGGCGGCCTGGAAGATGGCGACCACCAGCCCCACCATCAGGCTCGGCAGGATCACGGCGCACACCATGATGGTCACCAGCCAGAGCGCCTCGCGGAATACGTCGACAAAGGTTTCAGGACTCATGTTCGTGCTCCTTGCGCGGCTTAACCGCCCGTCCCGGCCAGCCTGGCCAGGGACACCGGGATGAGCTTGAGGGACGGCATCACCCCGCCCCCAACCCGAAGCTGGTCGCCAGGGAACCCAGGATCAGGTTCCAGCCATCCACCATGACGAACAGCATCAGCTTGAACGGCAGGGAGACCAGCATGGGGGAGAGCATCATCATCCCCATGGCCATCAGTATGCTCGCCACCACCAGATCGATGACCAGGAAGGGCAGAAACAGCATGAAGCCTATCTGGAAGGCGGTCTTGAGCTCGCTGGTGACGAAGGCCGGGATCAGCACCCGCAGCGGCACATCGGCAGGTTTCTCCACCTGCACGTTCGCTATCTCCATGAAGGTGTTGAGATCCTTGACCCGGGTCTGGGCCAGCATGAACTGGTGAATGGGCAGCTCGGCCTTTTCCAGCGCCTCCTTGGGCCCTATGGTCTCCGCCAGATAGGGCTGCAGCGCCTCCTCGTTGATGCGATCCAGCACCGGCGACATGATGAAGAAGGACATGAAGAGGGCGATGCCGATCAGCACCTGGTTGGACGGGCTCTGCTGCAGGCCTATGGCCTGTCTGAGGATGCCGAGCACCACTATGATCCGGGTGAAGGAGGTCATCATGATGACAATGGCCGGCAGGAAGGAGAGCGCGGTCATCAGCGCCAGCACCTGCAGGGTCAGGCTGTACTCCTGACTGCCATCCGCCATGGTCTTGACCGTCAGCGCCGACATGCCGTCCTGGGCCATCGCCAGGGGCGACAGCAGCACGCAGAGCAGGCCCAGGCAACCGATCCAGTTAACTTTTTTCATGCTTGCCCATCAATTTGCCGAGCTGCTGGGAGAAGGCCTGGGGCTGACGCTCGTCCAGGGGCTCTTCCAGGCGATAGAGGAAGTTGACCTGCTGCGGCGTCACCCCGATGAGCAGCTGTTGCTCGCCCACCTTGACCACCATCAGCTTCTCCTTGTAGCCGAGCGGCAGGGTGGCGATGACCTTCATCTGGCCGCCCCCCATCACCTGGGTGAGCTTGCTCTTCTTGAGCAGGAAGCCCAGCACCAGGATGAGGCCGATCACCATCAGGCTGGATAGCAGCCAGGAGGTCATGCTGGGGGGAGTGGCACCCGCCCCCGGGTTGGCCAGTGCAGGGGCGGCAAACAGTATCAGAGCGAGAGCACGGATCATTTGAGTTTCTTAATTCGCTCTATCTGGCTGATGACATCGGTCAGGCGAATGCCGAACTTGTCGTTCACCACCACCACCTCGCCGTGGGCGATCAGGGTGCCGTTGACCAGCACATCCAGGGGCTCGCCCGCCACCCGATCCAGCTCCACGACAGAGCCCTGGTTCAGCTGCAGCAGGTTGCGGATGCTGATCTGGCTGCGCCCCACTTCCATGGCGATGGTCACCGGGATGTCCAGAATGGTGTCCAGCTTGCGCCGCTCCTCGGCGCTGATGGGGGCGTCGTCCTTCAGCTCTTCCAGGGGGGCGGGCTTGGCCTCGGCCGTCACCTGCTCTTCCAGCGCGGCAGCCCAGGCGTCAGCCATCAGATCCTGCTCGTCATCGGTTCCGCTCATCTTCACTTCCTCATGCTGCTTCTTGACCCAGGTCGCAGGCGACGGGTCTGTTAGGGCTGTTTATCGGCGATGCTGCGCTCGAGCTCTTCCAGCTCGGCCTCGCCATCGATGCGCACGCCCCCCCGGGTCACCAGATGCATCTCTGTCTTGACTCCGTCAGGGCGCTTGATTTTGTCCACTATCTTGAGCGCCACGTTCTCCTTGGTGCGCCCCATCTTGGCGTGGAAGGTGGGCAGGTCCTCCACGAAGACCAGCAGGTTCTCCGGCATCTCCACCGGGATGATGTCGCCCGGTTGCAGCTCCATCAGCTCGCGCAGGGAGAGCTCTGTCTCCAGCAGCTTGGCCTTGAGCTCCACCTTGACGTCCATGATCTCGTCGCGCAGGGCCTTGCTCCAGCGCACGTCTGTGTCGCCCTTGTCACTCTGCACCCCGGCATCCAGCAGCTCGCGGATGGGTTCGAGCATGGAGTAGGGCATGGCCACGTGGAAGTCGCCGCCGCCGCCATCCAGCTCGATGTGGAAGGAGCTCACCACTATCACCTCGGTGGGGCTGACGATGTTCGCCATGGCCGGGTTCACTTCCGAGTCGAGGTATTCGAAGCCGACGTCCATCACGGGCGCCCAGGCATCCTTGTAGTCCTCGAACACCAGCTTGAGCAGCATCTGGATGATGCGCCGCTCCGTGGGGGTGAACTCGCGCCCCTCTATCTTGGCGTGATAGCGGCCGTCGCCGCCGAAGAAGTTCTCCACCAGGATGAAGACGAGACGCGCCTCCATGGTGATGAGCGCCGTCCCCTTGAGGGGGCGGAAGCGCACCATGTTCAGGCTGGTCGGCACGAACAGGGTGTGCACGTACTCGCCGAACTTGAGCATCTGCACGCCGTTGATCGACACCTCGGCGGTGCGCCGCATCATGTTGAACAGGCTGATACGCATGTGACGGGCGAACCGCTCGTTCACCAGCTCCAGGGTCGGCATGCGGCCACGGACGATGCGGTCCTGGGAGGAGAAGTCAAACTGGGCGATACCGGGATCCCCGGCCGCCCCTAGCTCTTCCTCTTCGACATCATCGACACCGTGCAGCAGGGCATCAATCTCGTCCTGACTTAACAGATCGCTCACGCTTCACCTTTCATTGCATGACAAAGCCGGTAAACAGCACTTGTTCTATTACGGGGGAAGAGACCAGATCCTTCAGGACCAGGCGACACTCTTCCAATGAATCCTGACGCAGCTTCTCCTTGCCCTCGAAGGTCATCAGCTGCTCGGCGGTTGCCGCGCTGAAGACCCGCAGCAGGGTCCCTTCGATCAGGGGAATGTTCTGTTTCGCCAGGGTCTCGTCAGCGGCCCCGCGCACCATCAGCTGGATCTTGATCTGCACCAGCCGATCCCGTTGCCCGCCCGCCACGTTGAACACGAAGGGGCGCGGCATGCCCACATAGAGGGAGGGCTGGGGCGCACTGGCTTCGGGCTTGGCCTCGGCGGTGTCGGCCGCCGGCTCGTCCGACCCGGCAAACATGAACCAGGCACCGGCCCCGCCGCCACCCAGGAGGATGACGACCAGGGCGACTATCATGATCAGCTTCTTTTTCTTGGCCGCCGCCGGGTCCTTCAGCGTCAGTTCGTTATCGTCTGCCATCCCTTGTCCACCCTAGTCTCAAACTTGTTCGGTATCATAAACTTACTCGGGCAGGCATCAAGCATAGAAATCAATTCCGGCATCGTTTGTCGATTCCACCAGCAGACTAAGGGTGCGGGCCCTGCCCTCCCCCTCCGACTGGTCGCCACCGGCAAAGCCTCCCCCTTGCTGACCCTGGCCGCCGAAGCCAGACTGGCCCTGTGATGACGGCTGTCCCTGCTGCTGTTGCCCCTGCTGCTGCGCCTGTTGTTGCACCACCGTCTGACCGAGCTGGATCCCCTGCCCCGCCAGCATGTCCCGCAGCCTGGGCATGGCCTGCTCCAGCATCTCCCGGGTCTGGCCATGCTGCACCACGAAGTGGACGCTGGCCTGGCTGGAGGCATCCAGCTGGATCTGGATCTTCATCTTGCCAAGGCCCAGGGGGTCTAGCTGGATCTCCGCCTGCTGCAACTTGTCCGCCAGCATCAGGTTCACCTTCTGGTGCAACTGGGCTGGCGCCTCCGGGGTGGCCAGCTTGAGGTGCGGCAGGCTCTGGGGCTCCCGTCGCGCGCTCACCTCGGCCGCCGGCTTGCCATCGCTGCTCTGGGCATGCTGCAGCGGCTGGCTTCCCTCGCTCGATTCGGTGCCCTTGACCTCGATCCCGAGCTGCTTGCCCAGCTCATCGAGCCTGGATTTCTGCGCCGCCGGTTTGAGGTCCACGGCGGCTCCGACGGCCACCGCGGGTTCGGCCTCCATCTGCTGGATGCCGGCCGAGAGCGCCGTCAGCGAGGCTTGCGGCCCCTGGGACTCGTGACGCGCCAGCGTCTGCTGGGGCGCCGTCAGCACGGGATCCGGGCTGGATGGAGCGGGCTGGGGAGTGGTGCCACTGGCCACCGTCTCGGCTCTGGGGGCCGCGCCTGGCTTGGCCTCCCGGGCGTCACCAGCCGGGCTCGCCTTGTCGCCCTCGCCACCGGCAGTGCCAGGTTCTGGCATGTCCTGCGCCGCGCCCTGGGGCTCCACCCTGACCACGCCTGCGTCGAAGGCCCTGGCGGTGGTCGCAAAGGCCGCGGTGATCTGTTCGTCATGGGAAACTGGCCCGGACGGCTGCCCGCCCGCCACCGAGCCCTGACTCGCCTGCACAGGGGGGGCCTCACCGGCCACCACCTTGGCAAGCAGGGCCGCCCGCGCCTCGCCGGACAAGGGTTCAGTCGCCACCGCGGCCGCCGGCTGACCGCCCTTGGGCGCCGCCGTGTTGTGTTCGGCAGTGGCCTGCTCGCTCTGCTGCGGCTCCGAGGGCTGGCCCTTGCCTGCGGCGACGGGTGCCTTGTCAGCGGCGAGCCCGCTCTCTTCATTTTCAAGGGGGAGCGCCTCTGCGCCCTGCCCATCGACCGCCACCGGCAAGGCAGGCGCCGTCCCCGCCATCACAGGCCCCGCGGCCTGTGCCACGGGATGCGACTCGGGCGGCAAGTCATTGCCGTCGACGGTCGCCGTCACCTCCTGGGGGGGCAAGGCAGGGGGCACCACCAGGCTGACATCCTGCCTGAGGGAGGCCTGCAGCTGCTGCAAAAAATCCTCGGGGGGAAGCTCGGTCTCCTCAGAGGGTGCCTTGCTGGTCGTCTCCTGACTGCCCGTTGCCTCGGCAGACGCCAAAGATTTGGCATCCGGGGTGGCCGCAGCCAGGACGTCGTCACCCCCTTGACTGGCCGATGGCTCCTGGCCCACCAGCTGGGCCCTGGCCATGGCATCGGCAAATGCGGCCTTGCCGTCCGTCAGCGACAGATCCTTTCCTTCCCCCCCGGCGAGGAGCGAGGGCGACAGGGCGCCGTCGGCAGGGACTGCCTGACTGGGCGCTAGGTTTAACTGGGTCTGTATCATGCTGGGATCCCTGACGACAATCCTGTGATGACCGCACATCCAGGGGCGGAGGCGGCGTCTTAGCCTGTGTTGACAATAGAAAGCAAGTTACAGGCCAGAATGGTGATAGCGTCGCAGTATGGCGTAGTCGTCCAGCATCTTCTGCTCCTGACGCTGGGCCTTCAGCTGCGCTCGTCCCGCCTGCTTCTCGAGCAGCAGCTCGACGGCCTTGCGCCGCTGCTGGGCTTCGAGCCACTGGGTACGGCACTGGGCCAGCGCCTCGCGCACCTGCAGCACCCCTTGGTACTGCTGAGTCGCCGCATTTTCCAGCTTGTTGATGAAGGCGTGATACTGGCTGTTCTGCTGGGGCGTGATCCCCTGCAGGCCGCGATCCGTCCACTGCTGGTGATAGATCTGGCGGTACTGGTTGAGGGCGTTTTGCTGATCCATGAACAGCTTGAGATCCTGCTGGGCCTTGGCCAGCGCCATGGCGGCCTGCTGTTCAGCCTCCAGCAGCCGGCCCGCCAGCAACGTCAATCCTTTACTCATAAGGGCTCTCCACCGGTTAACGCATCAGCGGCATGGCCACCAGCTGCAGGGATTGCAGGCCTTCGTCGTAGTGAATGACCTCGCGCATCTTCTGCTGCAAGAACTGATCCAGATAGGGTTTCTGGATAATGGCCCTGTCGATGCGCGGATCCGATCCCTGGCTGTAGGCGCCTATGGTGATGAGATCCCGGTTCTGCTGATAGAGGGAGTAGAACTGCTTGAAGGCGCGCGCCAGCTCCATGTGCTCAGGTGAGGTCACCATGGGCATGACCCGGCTGATGGATTTTTCGATGTCGATGGCCGGGTAGTGGCCCGCATCCGCCAGCTCCCGTGCCAGCACTATGTGGCCATCCAGGATGGCCCGCGCCGCGTCGGCGATGGGATCCTGCAGATCGTCCCCCTCCGTCAGCACGGTGAAAAAGGCCGTGATGGAGCCCTGGCCGTCGCTGCCGTTGCCGGCCCGCTCCACCAGCGCCGGCAATTTGGCAAACACCGAGGGGGGGTAGCCCTTGGTGGCCGGCGGCTCCCCCACCGCCAGGGCGATCTCGCGCTGGGCCTGGGCGTAGCGGGTGAGAGAGTCCATCAGCAGCAGCACGTTGAGCCCCTGCTCGCGGAAATACTCGGCGATGGCGAGCGCCGTCTCGCACCCCTTGAGCCGCATCAGCGGCGAGGCATCGGCCGGCGCTGCCACCACCACGGCGCGCTCGCGCCCCTCGGCGCCGAGGATCTCCTCGATGAACTCCTTCACCTCCCGGCCCCGCTCGCCGATGAGGCCCACCACCACCACGTCCGCCACCGAGCCACGGGTCATCATGCCGAGCAGCACCGACTTGCCGACCCCGGAGCCGGCGAACAGCCCCATCCGCTGACCCCGTCCCACGGTGAGCACGGCGTTGATGGCGCGCACCCCCACGTCCATGGGCTCATGGATGGGACGACGGGCCAGGGGGTTGATGCGATGCTGGGCGAACTGCACCGTCTGGGAGGAGATGATGGGGCCCAGCCCGTCCAGGGGCTGGCCTATGCCGTCTATGACACGGCCGAGCAGGTTCATGCCCACGGGGATGCCGTGATCCTCGGTGATGGGCACCACACGGGCGCCGGGAATGACCCCCTTGAGCTGTTCGCTCGGCATCAGAAACAGCCGATCGCCGGAGAAGCCCACCACTTCGGCCTCCAGCACGCCGTCCTGGGTGTCGATGCGGCAGAGGGCACCGATGGCGGCGCGGCAGCCGATGGCTTCCAGGGTCAGCCCCACCACCCGGGTGAGTTTGCCCGCCACCGGCGGTATGGGAGCCAGATCGCGGACCCGGTAGCCTTGCAGTCGACTGAGCAGGGATGCGGTCATCGCGCCTCCAGAGAGAAAGGGGAAAGAGGCCGAGACAGGGCGCCCGCCGCCATGATCATCAGGCCGGGAGACAGTGCGCAGCCTGTACCTGACCGGGAAAAAGTGTCAGCCGGCATTGTCACGAAGGAAGTTGCGCAGCAGTTGCTCGATGCGCCCCGTGAGGGTCAGATCGATGCTGGAGAGTTCGGTAGCCAGCTGCAGATCCCCCGGGGAGAGGGTGGGATCGCTTTGCAGCCGCCAGTGGCGCCGGGCACACTCCTCGGCGCCGAAGGCCTGCTCGACCCGGGCCACATCGTCCGGATGCAGCATCAGGGTGACCCCCTGCTCGGCGGCGGGCAGCAGGGCAAGGCCCTGCTTGAGGGCCTCGAGCAGCAGTCTTGGGGAGGTCTCGGCCTCGTGGCGAATGAGGGCGCGGGCGAGCTGCTGGACCAGTGTGATGAGCTGCTGCTCCACGGCGCCATCCAGCTCCTGGAGCGGATTGGCGAGGCGGGCGGCGAGCCCCTGCCAGTGGGCAATCTCCTGCTCCACCTGGTCGCGGCCCAGGGCCAGCCCCTCTTCGCGGCCCTGCTCCAGACCCGCCTGATGGCCCTGCTGCAAGCCTTCCAGCTTGCCCTCTTCGAGCCCCTTGGCAAAACCGGCCTCCCGCCCCTCGGCCAGCCCCTCTTCCCAGGCGGCCTGGCGGATAGCCTCCACCTCTTCGGCGGTGATGCTGGGGGTGGGCTCCTCCGGCTGCTCTTCTGGCGGCATCTCGTCCGCCTGCTCCTGGCGATACCAGTCAGGGCCGAGCCCCAGGGCATTGCTCTGGATCTCGGATTCGACCTCCATCTCGGGCCAGCCCCAGGCCTCCACCCGGGTCTCGTCCGTCTCGGGTCTGACATAACCCCGCAGCTTGCTGTTCTTGTTATTCATGTGCGAAAGACACTCCTGGCGTGCCGGACGAAGGGGGCGACATCATCGCACATTCCATTGCCCATGGCTTAGAGGAACTCTTCGCCACCGCCGGCCCCCAGCATGATCTCGCCCGCGTCCGCCAGACGGCGTGCCGTGGAGAGGATCTCCTTCTGGGCGGCTTCCACCTCGGAGACCCGGATCGGCCCCATGGCCTCCAGATCGTCCGCCAGCATCTCGGCGGCCCGCTTGGACATGTTCTTGAACACCTTCTCCCGCATCTGGTCGTCCGAGCCCTTGAGGGCCCGTTGCAGCAGATCCCCGGGCACTTCCCGCAGCAGGGTCTGGATGCCCCGATCGTCCACGTCGATGAGGTTCTCGAACACGAACATCAAGTCCTGGATCTGCTGGCTCATCTCCTCGTCCGACTCGCGGATGGAGTCCATCAGCTGGCCTTCGATGTTGGTGTCCAGGTAGTTCATGATGTTGGCGGCCGCCTTGAGGCCACCCATCTTGGCCGCCTGGGCACCGGCCGCACCGGCGAACTGCTTCTCCATGATGTCGTTGAGCTCTTGCAGCGCCGCCGGTTGCACCTCTTCGAGGTTGGCGATGCGCATCACCAAGTCGAGGCGCACCTGCTCCGGGAACTGGCTCAGTATCTCGGCGGACTGCTCCGGCTCCAGATAGGAGAGCACTATGGTCTGGATCTGCGGGTGCTCGTTCTGGATGATGCTGGCCACCTGGCGGGCATCCATCCACTTGAGGGAGTCGAGGCCGCGGGCGCCGGATCCCAGGATGATCTGATCCACCAGGTTGCTGGCCTTGTCCTCCCCGAGCGCCGCCACCAGGGCCTTGCGCACGAAGTCTTCGCTGCCGATGCCGATGTTGGTGTATTTCTGGATGTCGTCGATAAATTGACGATGCACCGCCGCCACCCGGTCGTGACTGAAATCCGACATGGAGGCCATCGACATGCCGAGCCGCTGCACCTGCTTGGGCTCGAGGTGGCGGAAGATCTGGGCAGCATCCTCCTCGTTGAGGCTCAGCATCAAGACCGCCGCCATCTCCATCCCGCCCATCTGATCCAGGATCTGGCGCTGGCTTTCGGTGATGTCGTTACCGGTGACTTGGTTTTTCTTCTCTTCAGGCATCTCGGTTCGTTACCCATTCTTTGATGACCTGAGCGGCCAGGTCTGGTTCATTCGCTACCAAGGCACGCACGGCCTTGAGCAGGTCCTCGTCACGGTGCAGATCAGGCAGCTTGAGCTGGCCATCCCGCAAGCCGAACACCGGCTCGGCCTCGGCCTGGGCCGCCAGCAGGCTCAGCTCGTCGTCGCCACCCAGTACGGTGTGGTTGTCAAAGTCCAGCTCCCCTTCCGGCTTGGCATCCGGGTAGAGCAGGCGCTTGAGCATGGGCCGCACCACGGTGACGATGAGCACTATGATGACCAGCACCGAGGCGGCGATGCGCACCGCGCGCCAGAACCAGGGCTGCTCGTAGATAGGCATGTCGGCCACGGCTTCCAGCTCGGGGCGGTTGAACGGAATGGCAACCACCTCCAGGGTGTCTCCCCGGGTCACGTCAAAGCCGAGGCCGCCGCTCAGCAGACGGCGCAGGGTATCGAGCTCGGCCTGGCTGCGGGGCTCGCGAGTGACGGCCCCCTCAGCACCGGGAGTGGCCTTGTAATCCACCGCCACCGACACCGTCATGCGGCGGATGCCGCCCTGCTGGCGCCGGATGTGGCTGACGGTAGTGTCCAGTTCGAAGTTGCGGGTCGCCTCCTTGCGGGAGCGGCCGGAAGAGCCGGTTCCCCCTTCAGCGCCGGCGGCCTGTTCGGGAATGCTGGAGGCGGCGGGGGGCTGATTGGTGAGCGCACCAGGCACGCCGCCATTGCTGCCATTGGCGCTGTTCTCTTCCACCGTCATCTCGGAGCGCACCGCAGGCAGGTCAGGATTGTAGGTCTTGCGGGTCTGCTCCTGCTGGGAGAAGTCGAGGGAGAGATCCACCTCGGCGGTATAGTTGTCGGCTCCCAGCACCGGGATCAGGATGGCGTCAATTTTTTGTTTGTATTCGAGCTCCTGCTTCTGCTGCATCGCAAACTCCTTGCGAGTCTGGGCAGAGAGCGGGTCTTGCGAGCCGGAGTTGAGCAGACGGCCGTTCTGATCGGTCACGGTGACGCGGGTCGGCTCCAGGCCGTGCACGGCGGAGGCGACCATGTCGACGATGGAGTCCACCTCCCCCTGGCCCAGGGCAGCCCCTTTCAGGCTCAGCACGACGGTGGCGCTCGGCTTGCGCTCGTTGCGGGCGAACACGTTGTCTTTCGGGATGGCCAGCAGCACCTGGGCCTTGGCGACGTTCTGGAACTGCTCGATGGCGCTCGCCAGCTGGCGCTCGCGGCTCAGTTTCAGACGCTCGCTCTCCATGCGCTGGCTGACCCCGAAGCTGGAGTCCTTGAGCAGTATGGCTTCGCCGTCGTTGCTGGCCTCGCTGCTGCTGGCGAGGCCGGCGCGGGTCAGGCGCAGCCGGATGTCCGCATAATTCTCGGCACTGACCAGCACGCTCTTGCCTTCGACCTGATAGGGGATCTTCTGCTGATCCAGATAATCCAGGGTGGAGACCAGCTCCTGGGTGTTGAAGGTGCCGAGGGGACGCATCTCCGGCTCCTTGCCCCACAGCAGGATGAAGACGGCGATGGCCAGACAGATGGTCAACCCCAGGATCAGGGTGATCTGCCGCAACACATCGGTGTTGGACAAGAAGCCCAGGGCCGAGCTCTTCTGCTCGTGCTCATCGAGGGCGGCAGCCCCCTCGTTGTTCATCAGCAGATCGCCGTTTGGATCGTTAGCCACTCTTCAGGTCCTTATTGCTGACATCTTCGTGATGCTCGGTCGCCATGGGGCCGAGTTATACCGGCATGTTCATGATGGTCTTGTAGGCATCGACCATCTTGTTGCGCACCTGCACCGTCGCCTCGAAGGCGATGGAGGATTTCTGCCCGGCGATCATCACCTCGGACAGGTCCACCGACTTGTCGCCCATATCGAACCGGGTGCGCAGATCGTTGGCGCTGCCCTGCAACTCATTGACGTTGTCCAGGGCCTGCTGCAGCATCTGACCGAAATCCGAGTTGACCGGACGACCGGGCTGGGTCAGCGGCGTGGCACCGGCTTCGACCTTGAGTGCCTGCATCTCTTGCATCAGGCTGCTTGCGCTAATTTCCATCTTCCCTTCCCAGACAAATCATTGACACTGGCAAGCCTTAAGCAATTAGAGTGCCAAAAGAGAAGAGGGACTGGCCGCCGGCGCCAAGGGGCAGCCACAAGCGGGCCCCAGGCCCTGGCTCATGTCACCCCAGCACCAGCTTCAGATAACCGAGATGCAGATCTCGGTGCTCGTCCGCTGGCAGCTTGACCAGCACCTCGTCGTGCAGGAAGCGCGCCTTCTCGGTGGCCTGCTCAGGGTCCACCAGGCCCACCGCCACCAGCCTGGCGACGATGGCCAGCGCCAGAGCCATGGTCGCCTCGTCCGCCCGTCCCCAGCCGAAGACGATCCCCTCAGCCGCCCCTTCCGTCAGGGGTGCGACCTCATCGCCATTGACCCAGAGGACCATGGGACTGCCCTCCTGCAGCCGCAGATAGATGCTCTGCCGCTCCCACTCCCGGCGCCGGTCCACGGCAGATTCAGATGCTTGGGTCATGCCACTCTCCTTGTTCAACGACTGTGTCTTGCTTGCGCCCATGAAAAAGAGGGCCGAAGGCCCCCTTTTTACTGCAAGTCACGTCATTTAAACAGGCAGTATTTCAACATGATAAAAGAAAAATACCGGATCGCTGCCAGGGACCTTAGTCACTTGTTCAGATCGTCATCAAGCCAGTATTTGGAACCCGAGATATTGGCATCGAGCAGCAGCCCCTTCTCCCCGATCTGGTAGATGGCCATGCCGCCATTGTACTTGGCGGTCAGCTCGGCACTCTCCTTGCCGGCCACGGCCCCCACTTCGGAGGTGGCCTCCCAGCCCTTGTTGACGAAGGCATCGAACCTGGCCTTGTCTTCAAACAGCACCACCTGCTGGTAGAACTTGCCCCCCATGCCGGCGGCCAGCCCGGCGCCAAACATCTTCATATAGGTGTGCTTGCCCGTCTTGCGATTGATGGCAACCCCGGATCCCTGGTTGGTGTGCACCATCAGGGAAAACTTGCGCGAGTCGAACACCGCATAGCCATAGGCCTTGTCAAACAGCAACTTGGCGGAGGGTTGCTCGTTGAACAGCCGTACCAGGGCGGTATCGGCCATGGTATCCAGGGCGGTTCTGGCCTCGGCGGGGGTCTTGGGCTCCAGCATGGTGTCGAGCTTCTTGTCGGCGGCCGTCAACCACTCCTTGCCGGTGGCGGCGCTCTCTTCCGTCCAGGCGCCCGCCTTGTTGTAGGCATCGGCTCCCCAGGTGGAGACAGACTCCCAGGTCGCCTTGGAGAAGTCGGTGATCCCCTGCCAGGCTTCCTTGCTGGTGTCGCTCACCGCGGTGCCAAGCTCGGAGGCCGCTTCCTTCAATTTCGCCCAGTCGGCATGGCTGGGGCCAGATGCAAGTGCCAGGACGGCGGCAATCAACCAGGATCGGCTCTTCATTGTGTGCTCCTTTAATATCCCATCAGCGGACATGTCACCCTATCAGATTTAAGACTACTCAAAGAAGTCCTGAGTGCCTGTCCCCTCCAGCGGGTCAACCAGGGCCAGGCTTCCCCGGCGGCGAGGGGACGGCGGCTGTGCCCTCATGAGCGGGCACAGCCTCCCTGACGACAAGGGACAAAAGCTGACCGTAAATATTGTTCGGCCTGACAACCTCGGTTGTATAGTTTTTGGTTAGCCATTCCGGTAAAATCCGCGCCCTTGAATAAGAGCCACCTAAGAGTGATTGAGCGATGTCCAACACAAAACAGGCCCCCAAAGTAGGATTCGTCTCCTTGGGTTGCCCCAAAAATCTGGTCGATTCCGAGCGCATCCTGACCCAGCTGCGTACCGAAGGGTACGATGTGGTGCCCAGCTATGACGATGCGGAGCTGGTGGTGGTCAACACCTGCGGCTTCATCGACAGCGCGGTACAGGAGTCGCTGGAAGCCATCGGCGAGGCCCTGGCCGAAAACGGCAAGGTGATAGTCACCGGCTGCCTCGGCGCCAAAGAGAACCAGATCCGCGAGATCCACCCCAAGGTGCTCGAGATCACCGGCCCCCACGCCTATGAAGAGGTGCTGGGCCACGTTCACAAATACGTGGAGAAGCCGACCCACAACCCCTTCACCAGCCTGGTGCCGGCCCACGGCGTCAAGCTGACTCCCCGTCACTACGCCTATCTCAAGATCTCCGAGGGCTGCAACCACCGCTGCACCTTCTGCATCATCCCCTCCATGCGCGGGGATCTGGTGAGCCGCCCCATTGGCGAGGTACTGGCCGAGGCCAAGCGCCTGAAAGAGGCTGGCGTGAAGGAGATCCTGGTGATCTCCCAGGACACCTCCGCCTACGGCGTGGACGTCAAGCACCGCACCGGTTTCTACGACGGCATGCCGGTCAAGACCAGCATGGTCGCCCTGTGCGAGGAGCTGGCCAAGCTCGACATCTGGGTGCGCCTGCACTACGTCTACCCCTATCCCCACGTGGATGACGTCATCCCCTTGATGCGCGACGGCAAGGTACTGCCCTACCTGGACATTCCGCTGCAACACGCCAGCCCGCGCATCCTCAAGCTGATGAAGCGCCCGGGTACCGTCGAGCGCACCCTGGAGCGCATCCAGAAGTGGCGTGAGATCTGCCCCGAGATCACCCTGCGCTCCACCTTCATCGTCGGCTTCCCCGGCGAGACCGAAGAAGAGTTCCAGATGCTGCTGGACTTCATCGACAAGGCTGAGCTGGACCGCGTTGGCTGCTTCAAATACAGCCCGGTCGAGGGCGCCAAGGCCAACGAGCTGCCGGATCCTGTGCCGGAAGAGGTCCAGGAAGAGCGTTTCCAGCGCTTCATGGAGCTGCAGCAGCAGGTCTCCGTTCGCAAGCTGGCCCGCAAGGTCGGCAAGGAGATGACAGTGCTGATCGACGAAGTGGACGAAGAGGGCGCCACCGGCCGCTCCTTCGCCGACGCCCCCGAGATCGACGGCCTGGTCTACCTGAACGGCGAAACCGGCCTCAAGCCCGGCGACATGGTCAAGGTGCGCATCGACGAAGCGGACGAATACGATCTGTGGGCCAGCCTGATAGGCTAAGTCCGCAGTTCATGATGGCGCCTGCCCGGCAGGCGCCAATAAAAAAGCCAGTCAGTGACCCTGACTGGCTTTTTTATTGGTAGCACCGATAGGTTATGCGCGCTGAAGCGGGGCGCACGCTGCTGCGCCTGGCGTCACTCGGTCAGCGCTTCTGACGAGGGCTAGATGCCGGTATCTGCCACCATCACCAGAACATGAAGGCCTTTATAATGGACCTCCTCAAGGGCCTTGAAACCATGGCGGCAATAAACGCCACCGCTCAGGTTCTCGGTTTGCAAGTACAGCTTGCTGATCCCTGCCCTGCGGGCACGGCTGAGGATCTCTGTTACCAGCAAGGAAGCGACCCCCTGCCCGCGTGCTTTTTCAACGACATAGACCCCACCCAACCAATGTTCGTACTCGGGAAACATCGCCATTTCGCGGATCTTGAGCTCGGCAGCCCCCACCCATTCACCGGCCAGGCGGGCCAGTACCATCAGCGGAGCCCGGTCGACCTGGGTGGCCGCCGTGACCTTGGCCAGCACCTGCTCTTGAGTGCAGCGACCACTGTCGCGGCACCATTCGTCAAAATACCATGAGGCAACCACGCCTGCGGCAGATGGCGCATCAGCCAGTAACAACAACTCCATAAAGCCTCTTTTGCGAATAACCCATGACCTGCAGGGGAAGGATGAACACGACGAGGCGAAACCCAGGGTCGCACCCGCGAGCGGCGGCCTCGCCAGCAATGAGGCTCCGAGACCGGCATGCTCTAGACAAGGTTATCGAATGGATATCATAACCAGCCAGGGAGTGGAAGGGTCGGGAGCCAAGGCGCACTTTCCCGCCATGACCCAGCAACCGGTTCTGCAGCTGGCGTGGTAGATAGGCCGGGGTGAAGGTGGTCTTGGCCTGCGGCTTCATCGACCAGGTGGAGCTGGACCGCGTTGGCTGCTTCAAATACGGCCCGGTCGAGGGCGCCAAGGCCAACGAGCTGCCGGATCCTGTGCCGGAAGAGGTCCAGGAAGAGCGTTTCCAGCGCGTCATGGAGCTGCAGCAACAGGTCTCCGTTCGCAAGCTGGCCCGCAAGGTCGGCAAGGAGATGACAGTGTTGATCGACGAGGTGGACGAAGAGGGTACCACCGGCCGCTCCTTCGCCGACGCCCCCGAGATCGACGGCCTGGTCTACCTGGACGGCGAAACCGATCTGAAGCCCGGCGATCTCGTCAAGGTCCGCATCGACGAGGCGGACGAATACGACCTCTGGGCCAGCCTGGTCAACTAATCCGCCAACGGATGTGACACCCGAAGCCGGTCAGTGAATGCTGACTGGCTTTTTTATTGCCAGCAAGCCACCTGCACGCCCCCCCCCCTCGGCAGCCGGCACCGGCTCCTTCTGCAAGAGAGGGGCCGCCTGCCATCACCCGACTCACCGGGAGATGCCCCCTTAGTGAGCCAGCGCACAGTTCTGCCCCGCCCCCAGGTTCGCTTGTTTCAAGCTCAAAAAAAAGCCACTGAAGGGGCGCAAAAACGAGCACGATCCACTTCACACTATCGTCTTTGAATTGTCATAAAGGGTGACTTGGTACTTTGTGAGAATTAATGCAACTGTATAATTTAAAAGGATTAAAAATAGAGTTTGACGATAATGACGAGAGAGTGCGAGTTTTTACGATATCGACGAAATGAAGAGTTGTTGTTTTCCTGTTAACTCTGCTTTTCTAAGGGCGTTGGATGACACAACTACAAAGGTGCAAAACCTGACCAACATTGAGGGCCGGCATCCAAGCATGGGATCCGGTGCTCCATTCCAAAACCATGGAAGACCAATAAGAAAGGAAAAAATATGCTTGCCAAAGTATCCAAAATCGCTACCTCAGTCATGCTGGGAACCCTGATGCTCGCCGGTACCGCCGGCACTGCCATGGCCGCCGAGAACAAGACGGTGCTGACCCTGGTCGCGCAACAGGAGACCGCATGGGTCAAGAACTTCAACCCCTTCCTGCAGGCCGGTCTGCTGCACACCACCCGTCACTTCATCTATGAGCCTCTGGTGATCTTCAACGATATGCAGGGTGGCAAACCCGTCTATCGTCTGGCCACCAACTATGCCTTCAGCGATGACCTGAAGTCGGTCACCTTTGACCTGCGCGAAGGGGTCAAGTGGTCCGATGGTGAAGCCTTCACCGCCGACGACATCCTCTTCTCCTTCAACCTGGTCAAGGCCAACAAGGCGCTGGACGAGCGCTCCATCTGGACTCAGATCAAGGGTGTCGAGAAGCTGGGTGAGCACAAGGTCAAATTCGACCTGGCCGAGGTCAACACCAACGTTGTGAACGACCTGGTGCTGGTGCCAATCGTCCCCGAACATCAGTGGAAGTCGGTGAAAGACCCGGTTGCCTTCACCAACGACAAGCCGGTCGGCACAGGTCCCTTCACCGAAGTGGACAACTTCTCCGCCCAGCTCTATACCCAGTGCCGCAACCCGCACTACTGGGACAACGCCAACCTCGCCATCGACTGCCTGCGCATGCCGCAGATGGCCACCAACGACCAGGTACTGGCTGCCGTCATGAAGGGTGATGTGGACTGGTTCGGCTCCTTCGTACCGGACATCGAGCGCCTCTACGTCGGCAACGATCCCAAGAACAACAAGTACTGGTTCCCGGCCTCCGGCACGGTGGCGTTCAACGTCAACTTCCAGAGCAAGAACCCGGGCAATAACGAAGCCTTCAACGACATCAACTTCCGCCGCGCCTTCTCCATGGCGATGGACCGCCAGTCCATGGTGGACATCGCAGGCTACGGCTACCCGACCGTCAACGAATACCCGTCGGGTCTGGGCAAGGCATTCGCCTCCTGGGACAACCCGGAAGTCGAGAAGAAATACGGCAAGTACAACAAGTTCGATCTGGAAGGTGCCAAGGCACTGCTGAAGGAAGCGGGCTACAAGGACTGTGACGGCGACAAGTTCCTCGACACCCCGAGCTGCAAGAAGATCGAGTTCAAGGTGCTGGTACCGAACGGCTGGACCGACTGGGTCAACACAGTCCAGATCGGGGTCGAAGGCCTGCAGGCCCTGGGTCTGAACGCCAAGACCTCCACCCCGGAAGCCACCGTCTGGACCGAGAACCTGATCACCGGTGACTTCGACGTCGCCCTGCAGGGTTACTTTGCCGGTGCCAACCCGCACAAGTACTTCGAGACCGCCTTCCACTCCCGCAACATGGGTGAGCGCGGCAACCGCTTCGCGGCGCCCCGTTACAAGGATCCCGAGCTCGACAAGCTGATCGATGACTTCACCCAGACCGCCGATGCGGCCAAGCAGAAGGAGATCATGTTTGCCATCCAGGAGCGCGTCGGGGCCAACCAGACCATCATCCCGGTGTTCAACAACCCGACCTGGTACGAATACAGCACCAAGCGCTTCAATGGCTGGTTCAGTGCCGACAACCCGGTCGCCAAGCCGCAGGTACACCCGGACACCCCGGAGCGTCTGCTGCACGTGTTGTCACTCAAGCCAAACAGCTAATCACCTCGGCCCCCTGCGGGGGGCCTCTTTCCCCGCCATGTCTTCCATTCCCCGTCTTTGCCGGGGTTGGGGGAGCTTTGCCCGGCGCGGGGCAGGCTTGCAGTAAAAGGTATCACCATGGGATTTATACTAAGACGCTTCTCCTTCTATCTGGTCGCCTTCCTGGTGGCCGCCACCATCAACTTCCTGCTGCCCAGAGCCATGCCCGGAGATCCCGTC
Organism: Aeromonas genomosp. paramedia; assembly: GCF_023093515.1. NCBI lineage: Bacteria > Pseudomonadati > Pseudomonadota > Gammaproteobacteria > Aeromonadales > Aeromonadaceae > Aeromonas > Aeromonas genomosp. paramedia. Next base: position 331,700 of record NZ_JAAROG010000003.1, on the reverse strand, counting down.
TCCGTCATGTTCGCCCGGGCCGGCGCCATGATGGAACCTGCCGCCCTCGAGGCCCTCAAGGCCACCTTCGGGTTCGTTGACGGTCCCATCACCACCCAGTTTCTCGCCTATGTGAAGAGTGTCTTCACCTGGGATCTCGGCACCTCGGTGCGCTACTACCCCCAACCGGTCGCCGACGTGCTCGGTCGCGCCATCGGCTGGACCCTGTTCCTGGTGGGCACCTCCACCATTCTGAGCTTCTCCATCGGCTCCATCGTCGGCATCTTCGCCGCCTGGTACCGGGGGGGACGCATGGACAGCATCCTCTCCCCGCTCACCCTGGTGATGCAGGCCATTCCCCCCGTGGTGGTCTCCCTGCTCGCCCTGTTCCTGTTCGGGGTCAGCCTCGGCTGGCTGCCCATCGGCTACGCCTACAGCCCGGAAATCACCGCCGATTTCGGCTGGGAACACATCAAGAGCATCATGCTGCACGCCATCATGCCGGTGGGCACCCTGGCCATGGTACAGGTGGGGGGCTTCCTCATCACCATGCGCAACAACATGATCAACCTGCTCGGCGAGGACTACATCACCATGGCCAAGGCCAAGGGGCTCTCCAGCAACAGGGTCATCTTCAACTACGGCGCCCGCAACGCCGTGCTGCCCAGCGTCACCGCCCTCTCCATGGCACTCGGCTTCGTCATCGGCGGCTCCCTCATCACAGAGGTGATCTTCAACTACCCCGGCCTGGGACTGACCCTCTATCAGGGCATCCTGGCCCGCGACTACCCGCTCATTCAGGGGCAACTGCTCATCATGACCATCACCATGCTCAGCTTCAACTTCCTGGCGGACGTGCTCTATGTCTTCCTGGATCCCCGTCTGCGTACAGGAGGCAAATAAGATGCGTATGCCGACCATCCTCAAGATCCTGCTGGGCAACAAGAAGGCGGCCTTCGGCCTCGCCATCGTGGTCACCTTCGTGCTGATGGCCCTGTTTGCCCCGCTGCTCGCCAGCAACGAGCCCACCAAGCGGGTCGCCCGCCCCCACCAGCCCCCCAGCGTGGAGCTGGTGATGGGATCCAACCGCATGGGCCACGATCTCTGGGCCCAGTTCACCAGTGGCGCCCGCATCTCCCTGATGGTGGGCTTCGGGGCAGGCCTGCTGGTCTGCGCCCTCGCCATCGGCATCGGCATCACAGCCGGTTACTTCGGCGGCGTGGTGGACGAGTGCCTCACCTTCCTGATGAACGTGGTGCTGGTGATCCCCAACCTCCCTTTATTACTGGTACTCGCGAGCTTTATCGGGGAGGCGTCACCGACGGTGATTGCGCTCATCATAGGCTTTACCTCCTGGGCCTATGGCGCCCGGGTGATCCGTGCCCAGACCCTGGCGCTGCGGGAGAAAGAGTTCGTCATCGCCGCCGAGGTGCTGGGGGAGCCGGCCTGGCGCATCATCCTGGTGGAGATACTGCCCAACCTCATCTCCATCATCGGGGTGAGCTTCATCGGCTCCATCATCTACGCCATCGTCACCGAGGCGACCCTGGAGTTCCTGGGACTGGGCGACCCCACCGTGGTCAGCTGGGGCATCATGCTTTACAACGCCCAGACCTCCAGCGCCATCCTGGTAGGCGCATGGTGGGAGATCCTGGCCCCCTGCTTCGCCATCGCCACCCTGGGGGCGGGTCTGGCCATGCTCAACTTCGCCATCGACGAAATCGCCAACCCGCAACTGCGCTCTCACAAGGGCCTGCGCCGCTGGAAACAGCTCGCCGTCCCGGCCCCGATCAACGCTCAGGAGAAGACAGCATGAGCTCGCAACAACCCCTGCTGTCGGTACGCAACCTCTGCGTCGACTACATCACCGAAAACGGCGACGTGCGCGCCGTCAATTCCGTCAGCTTTGACATCGCCCCCGGCGAAGTCTTCGGCCTCGCCGGCGAGTCCGGCTGCGGCAAGTCCACCGTCGCCTTCTCGGTGGCGCGGCTGCACAAGCCGCCCGCCTACATAAGTGGCGGCGAGATCCTGTTCAAGGGGGAGAACATCCTCGGCTTCGACGACGAGCGGCTGCGCAGCTACCGCTGGCGCCAGGCGAGCGTGGTGTTCCAGTCCGCCATGAATGCGCTCAACCCCGTGCTGCGCATGGAGGAGCAGTTCTGCGACGTGCTCTTGGCCCACAACCCCGGCATGACCCGCTACGAGGCCATCAAGCGCGCCCAGGAGCTGCTGGAGATAGTCGACATCCACCCGAGCCGGCTCAAGGACTACCCGCACCAGTTCTCAGGCGGCATGCGCCAACGGCTGGTGATCGCCATCGCCATGGCGCTCAACCCCGAGCTGCTCATCATGGATGAGCCCACCACGGCGCTGGATGTGGTGGTGCAGCGGGAGATACTGCAGAAGGTCTACGCCCTCAAGGCGAAGTTCAACTTCTCCATTCTCTTCATCACCCACGATCTCTCCCTCATGGTCGAGTTCTGCGATCGCATCGGCATCATGTATGCGGGGGAACTGGTGGAGGTGGCGCCGTCCAAGTCAATACTGACCGCCCCATTGCACCCCTACACCAAGGGACTCGGCAACTCCTTCCCGCCCCTGCACGGCCCGAAAACCGTGCTGGAGGGGATCCCCGGCACCCCGCTCAACCTGCTGGAGGTGCCGGTCGGCTGCCGCTTCCAGGCCCGCTGCGGCAAGGTGCACGCGCGCTGCCGCCAGGAATATACCCAGCTGGCCGAGATCCGCCCCGGGCAGCAGGCCGCCTGCCACCTCTATGACTCGGCCGAGGAATCCCTGAACCACCCCATCTATCTGGACAAGGCCGCTGGCTGTTAAGGATGTCTGTCATGCAAATCGCCCAAACCGACGCGCCCATCATCGAGGTCCAGCATCTCTACAAGGACTTCGCCGTCAACTCCAATGCCATCAAGAGCGGCAAGATGCGGGCCCTCTCCGACATCACCTTCAACCTGCACCGGGGCCGCGCCCTGGCGGTGGTGGGGGAGTCGGGCTCCGGCAAGAGCACCATCGCCAAGATCATCGCCAAGATGTACAAGCTCTCCAACGGCCGCATCCTCTACCGGGGCCGGGATCTGGAGGAGTTCAACAAGGGCACCGCCCTGCTGGACTATCGCCAGAGCGTGCAGATGGTATGGCAGGATCCGTTCGGTTCATTGAATCCGACCCACACCATCTACCACCACATCGCCCGCCCCCTGCTGCTGCACAGCAAGGTGAGCGACAAGCGGGAGCTGCCTGACATGGTCTATGCCCTGCTGGAGAAGGTCGGGCTCACCCCGGCCAAGGCAACGGCGGCCAAGTATCCCCACCAGCTCTCCGGCGGCCAGCGCCAGCGGGTCAACATCGCCCGCAACCTGGCGGTGGAGGCGGAAGTGGTGCTGGCGGACGAGCCCACCTCCATGCTCGACGTCTCCATTCGCATCGGCATCCTCAACCTGATGGAGCAGATGAAGAACGAGCTTGGCGTCTCCATGCTCTACATCACCCACGACATCGCCACCGCCCGCTACGTGGCCGAAGACTTGGCGGTGATGTACGTGGGTCACATGGTGGAGTGGGGTGAAGTGGACGAGATACTGCACCACCCCCAGCACCCCTACACCCAGCTGCTCATCTCGGCGGTGCCTGACCCCGAGAAGAGCATCCACGCCGAGCTGGAGGGGGGCCGCAAGGGGGAGATACCGCTCTGGACCCCGGAATCCCGGGGCTGCCCCTTCGCCGGTCGCTGCCATCAGGCCATGGCGCGCTGCAAGGAGAGCCTGCCTCCCGTGACCCGGCTTGCCGACAACCACTTCGTGCGCTGCTACCTGCACGAATAAGCCAGCCCCCACGCCGGGGGCGGCCTTACCGGCCCGCGACACCTTCACCCGGGCCTCTTCGCGAGGCCCCTTCATTGCCCAGACCAGGGAGTAAAGCTGGATGGAACTCTTGATCAATCAGGTGGGTTACGAGTGTGACGGACACAAGATTGCCCTGCTGCAGACCGCCGCCGACGTGGAGATAAGCGGCCTGGTGCGACTGCGCCGCCTGCATGATGACCGCCTCCTGCTGGAGGTTCCTCTCCAGGCCGCAGGCCAGGTGCCCGGCTGGCAGGGGCGCGCTTACTGGCGCGCCGACTTCTCTGCATTCAAGGAGTCCGGCCACTACCGGCTGGAGGCGATAACAGCCCAGGGCATAGTCCGCTCCACCCGCTTCGCCATAGGCCAGGATCTGCTGACCGGCCGCTGCCTCTCCGATGTCATTCACTACTTCAAGGGGCAGCGCGCCAGCGGCACCTTCGATAGGGCCGACCGCAACGCCCGCCTGTTTGGCACCGACCGGCACAAGGATGTGCACGGGGGCTGGTTCGATGCCAGCGGCGACATGAGCAAGTACCTGAGCCACCTCTCCTACGCCAACTACCTCAATCCCCAGCAGACTCCATTGGTGGTGTGGAGCCTGCTCAAGAGCCGGGCGCTCCTGGCGACGCGCCGGGACATCGACGGGCTGAACCTCTGCAAGCGGCTCAGTGACGAGGGGCTGCACGGGGCGGATTTTCTCTGCCGGATGCAAGATGAGAGTGGCTTCTTCTACATGACTCTGTTCGACAAGTGGAGCAAGGATCCCGAGCAGCGCGAGCTGTGCGCCTACGCCACCCAGCAGGGGCTAAAATCCGCCAACTGGCAGGCGGGCTTTCGCCAGGGGGGCGGCATGGCCATCGCCGCCCTGGCCCGGGCAGCCCGCGAGCAGACCGGCGGCGACTTTGATACCAGCCACTATGCCGGGGCGGCCAGGCGCGGCTACCTGCACCTGCGCGAACACAACCTCGCCTACCTGGACGACGGTTGCGAGAACATCATAGACGACTACTGCGCCCTGCTGGCGGCGGTGGAGCTGACCCAGACCCTTGGCCGCGACTGGCTCGGGGAGGCAAGGGACAGGGCCGGCAGGCTCTGCGCCCGCCAGCGCCCCCACCCCGAGCTTGGCCACTACTGGAGTGCCAACGAAGACGGCTCGCGCCCCTACTACCACGCCGCCGAGGCGGGTCTGCCGGTGCTGGCCCTGCTGGAATACCTGGGGGTCGAGCCGGATCAGGAGCGCCGCGCCCGGGTGAGTGCCGTGGTGCAGCAGGCGCTGGCCACCGAGCTGGCCCTCGCCGCCCGGACGGGCAACCCCTTCGCCCTGGCCCGCCAATATGTGAAGGGGGTCGACGAAGCCCCCCGCATCAGCTTCTTTATGCCCCACCACAACGAGTCCGGTTACTGGTGGCAGGGGGAGAACGCCCGGCTGGCCTCCCTGGCCGCCATGGCCTTCGCCGCGGCTCGCCACTTCCCCCAGCAGAGCGCACTCCTGATGACGTTCGGCCAGCGCCAGCTCGACTGGATCCTCGGACAGAACCCCTTCAACGCCTGCATGCTGGCGGGTCACGGCATCAACAACCCGAGCTATACCGCCGGTTATCCCAATGCACCCGGGGGTATCTGCAACGGCATCACCGCCGGGTTCGATGACGAGAATGATGTGACCTTTATCCCGGAGGCGTACAAGGAGAGGCTGGATCAGAACTGGCGCTGGGGGGAGCAGTGGATCCCCCACGGCGCCTGGTTCGCCCTGGCCATCAGCTGGCAGAGTGCGCCGGAGGCCCGTCATGATTGAGACCTACAAGGACAGGCTCGATCATAACTGGCACTGGAAAGAGCAGTGGATCCCCCACGGCGCCTGGTTTGCCCTGGCCATCAGCTGGCAGAGTGCGCCGGAGGCCCGTCATGATTGAGTACTGGGTCGGGGTCGATGGCGGGGGGACTCACACCCGCGCCCGCATTCGGGACAAGGGGGGCAGAGTGCTGGGAGAGGGGCGCGCCGCGGGCTCCAACCTGGAGCTCGGCATCCCCCTCGCCCACGCCAACGTGCTGGCGGCCATCGCCAGCGCCCGCCTTGCCGCCGGGCTTGGCATCGAATGCGAACAGCAGATGGGAGTGGGGCTGGCGCTCGCCTCCGCCGAGCTGGCCGACTGCTACCACGCCCTGCTTAAGATGCCCTTCCCCTTCGCGAGCGTCAGGCTCACCTCCGACGCCTTCGGCGCCTGCCTCGGCGCCTTTGGTGGCCGCGAGGGAGCCATCCTCATCGCCGGCACAGGGTCCGCCGGGCTCATCTACCGCCATGGTCAGCTGCATACCTGCTCAGGGCGCGGCTTCCCCATCTCGGATCTCGGCAGCGGCGCCTGGCTCGGGCTGCGCGCCATCCAGCAATCCCTGCTCTGCCACGACGGCATCCTGCCTCCCAGCCTGCTCGCCGTGCGCCTGCTCGATCACTTCAAGCGGGATCAGGCCGAGGTAGTGCGCTGGGCCGCCCGCGCCATTCCCGCCGACTATGGCCGCTTCGCCCCCTGGGTGTTCGACGCCGCCAGCGACGGAGACGAGCTCGCCAACCAGCTGCTGGATGAAACCTGCGCCCAGTTGCAGACCCTGCTGGAGGGCATGAGGCTGCTGGGAGCCGACCGCATCGCCCTGCTGGGCGGCGTCGGCATGCGCCTGGCCCCTCGCCTGGGGCACCTCAACCTGGTTCACCCGCAAGCCGATGCGCTGGAAGGCGCCATCCTGTTTGCCCAATCGGAGGCCTACCCATGCCTGCATCCCTGAGCCCTGTCGGGTGTGAACGATGCGCTGGAAAGGGCACAACCCCGTTTGCCCAGTCGGAGGCCTACCCATGCCTGCATCCCTGAGCCCTGTCGGGTGTGAACGATGCGCTGGAAAGGGCACAACCCCGTTT